>JAJRXE010000302.1 GCA_024276455.1 Calditrichota bacterium | reverse complement strand
TTTGCCCGGTGGCGGGATCCCGGGTGGTGAAGTAGAAAATGTTTTCCAGAAAATTGCGGTTGTAATTCAACTGCAAGTTCACTTTGGGCAGTGCTGTGGAAATGGCTTCTTTTTTCTGAGCGGCCGCCAATTTCAGATTTGTGCGAGCCAGCCGGATTTCCTTATTGTTCTGTTCGGCTAATTGCAACACGTCTTTCAGAGTCAATTGCTCCGCGGCCCGCACATGGCCAATCAAAAATATTAGAAACATTAGTAGGGTCACACACATACGTTGCATTGCTTTATCTCCTTTTGAGCCCATTCAGAATAATTTCAATCACGGTTTCAATAATCCGATCCCGCTCTTTCTTGGGACTGTGGCGCAACCAGTTCAGATTTAAAAAGTCCGTCATTAAGGTTAAAGATTTCAGAACAATCTTTTCGTCCTGGTAATGGAAAATCCCTTCCTGGTATCCGGCCTTGAGAATCGGTTCCATTTTCTGGTAGAACAGTTGGTTAATTTTCTCCACAATGGGACGTCCGTGCGGGTAATGGTTGCACAACATTTCCGGAACCGACTCCAGTTCCCGGGAGTAATCGTTCAATCGTTCGTAAATAATGCGGAAAAAGAAGGCCAGTTTTTCGTCCGCCTTCAAATCGGCCGGAATTTGCCGCTCCACCTCGTCCATGAATTGGGAAGCTTCTTCCTGCACGATTTCATTGAAAATGGATTCCTTATTGGGGTAGTAGTAGTACAGGGTCGGCTTGGCAATGCCGCACTGGCGAGCAATGTCGTCCAGGGAGGTTTTGGTTAATCCGAAACGAAAGAAAAGCTCCCGGGCCGCTTCTTTAATCATTCTTTTTTTGTCTTGCGAATTTTTCGTCATTGAAAAACCCCATATATGATTGATTCGACTATTTACGTTTAAAGTCGAAAATTTAAAGTTAACTAAATTAACGCAAATTTTTCCCTTTAGGTTGCACATTTTTTTTATTATTTTAAAATGGAGCGAAATTAATGGACCTGTTTCCTTCAAAAAAGACGGCAAACGTGTTGAAATTTTACCTGTTACGGCAATTGGTGAGCCGGCAAATATTTTTTGGAAGATTCTCGGTGGTTGCCTCTGTTTAAACGGTGATAGTGAGTAAGCGATCGGTGAGTTGATCGGAGCCCGCCGCCGGATTTTTCGAAGCAAAACAGTTTTCTGAAGCGTCAATAAACGACCTAAACCATCGAGGTACGAATGAGTTTTCAATTACGTAAATATCTGGACGATGCGGTGACCTGCATCGAAATCCCCTCCAAACTGACCTCCGAAAATTCTCAGGCGCTGATTGATTTGTTGCAGGAGTTGGTGGAGAAAGGGAACGTCAGAATTATTGTTGATCTGGATCGAACCAAACGGATCGATTCCAGCGGCATTGGTGCCATTGTGTCGCAAATTGCCACCCTGCGTTCCCGGCAGGGGGACATCCGTTTGGCCAATGTCCACGATTTTGTCCGGGAAGTCATGTCGGTGACTCATCTGGACAAAGTGATTCGGATTTATTCCAATCTGGAAGAGGCGGTGCAAAGTTACAGGAAGTCAGTATGAGTCCCAATCAACCATCGGTGGATCCGTCCCGTTTTCACTACCAGCGGCCGGATTACACCCGTCCGACCCTGGAAGTGCCGGAAGCGGCGCGGGAAAAAATCATTCAGAAACTGGCTTTCCTTTACGGCCAGGAGTGTGTGGGGGAGTGTTACCGGGAGCTGGAGCGCATCATGAAGGTATATTACGCTTACAAAACCCCGCACATGTTAGAATGGGAGAAGCAATTTAATCCCGATGAACGTTTCACCGAGAGAGATGTAATTCTGATTACCTATGGCGATCTGGTACGTACCAGTTGCGAAAAACCTCTGGTGACCATGCGGGAGTTGGCCCATCGGTATCTGAAAGGGGTGTTTAATACCATTCATTTGCTCCCTTTCTTCCCGTATTCCTCGGATCGGGGGTTTGCGGTGATTGATTTCGAAGAAGTGGATCCCAAT
>JAJRXE010000301.1 GCA_024276455.1 Calditrichota bacterium | reverse complement strand
TCCGGAAGCATTGTCATCCGCTCCCCGAAATATTTTCCCCTCTTTAACGCCCTCGTGGTCGTAGTGAGATCCAATCAGAATGTATTCCTCTTGCAGTTTCGGATCCGTACCGGGCAATACACCCAATACATTCCGACCCACCCATTCTACCCGCTCGGGAATGCTCAACTGGACTTTCCAGGTCAATTTGCGCAATTTTATTTCCGGAAAATGCAGCTCCTGCTGCGTTCCTTCCACCACTACCCGGCGTAATTTCTTTTGTGCGGCCGTAAAATTCTGAGCAAAATCTCCCTGGAAAAGGGCGTGAGCGACCTCAGCACTTAAATAAATTACCGGAACACTGGCATCCTTTTTTAAAGCAAATTTCAGCTCATTCAAGCGGTGAGCCTGACGCTGCAAGAAGCGCTGGTATTTTTGTTGATTGACGGGAGTAGGAATCAGCACCAGCAGCGTTCCGCCGCGCCGAGCCACTTCCCGGGCTTTCCACTCCGCCGTGCCGTACTGAGTTAGATGCTTACCATTGAAAAAAATCAGGCTGTCCTGTTCCAGCGGTTCGCCGTAAAAAGCGACGACGATTTTCCCACGGACATCCAGCCCTTTGAAATCGTTGTAGTGGTACTCCGGTGCCTGAATGGCGTATCCGGCAAATACCGCCGGACCCAGAAAATTAACTTCCCGGGGCGAGTTGTAGAAATAGAACAGGTCTTTTCCTGCTTCCAACTTTTTCTGGGAGGGGTAAGCCGGCGGGTAAGGTAAAAACTGCTCCGTGTTTTCCGGTGCCCACTGTAAACCCAGCTGAATTTTTGCCGGAATTGTGCCGGTCATTTCAAACTCCTGAAAGAAGAGGTCTAACGGCGCCCGGTCCGTTTGATTGAGCAGAGGATTCAATTCGTAGGTGAATAAGCGGCTGGCAATGAATTTACCGGCGACATATCCCCAGGGGGTACCGGCTTCCCTTCCCCGCAATTCCTGCGAAGCCAAAAAACGTAAGTTCCCTTCCACCACCGGTTCAGTAATTAATGCGGCATTTTGAGAAAAGGCCGGAATCGCCAGGACAAAAATTAACCACGAAATGGATAGGATTCGAGAAAATTTCATATTATTTTTCCTGCAGTTTTGTGTTTAATCAAGGTGCGCATTTTAAAAAAATCCCCTGGTCAAAGCAACTCGATTTTCCGTTTGCCAGCGCCACGGGGAGTATTAATAAATCATTCAATATTAAACGATAAAAAGAAGCAAATCAACCGGCGAAATAATTCCTCCGCAAATCTCACCAGCATTGGGCGTTACAAAGCCGCTGGCCGGAAGAAATGGAAAGAGTTGCAACTATTGAGAACAAGTCGCATCAAATAGTCAGAACCGTTTTAAAAAGCGAGGGCATTATGGTTATTACCGCCAAAACTAAAGTAAAAGACGCTCTGGACGCCAATCCGGCGCTGAAGGAAGTGTTAATAAAAATCTCTCCCAAGTTCGAGAAACTCAATAATCCGCTGATTTACAAAACGGTGGCAAAATGGGCCACTTTTAACGACGTGGCGCGGATTGGGAACATTTCTATTTGCGAACTGCTGCATCTATTAAATAAAGCCAACGGTACCGAAGAACGACTTTACGAAGCCTTCCCGGATTGTGTGAAGGAAATAGAGACG
This sequence comes from Calditrichota bacterium, assembly GCA_024276455.1. GTDB lineage: Bacteria > Calditrichota > Calditrichia > RBG-13-44-9 > RBG-13-44-9 > JAJRXE01. The sequence continues at coordinate 2,147 of JAJRXE010000301.1, read as the reverse complement.
GAAGAGGCAGCGGAAAAGCCGGAGTGGATGGACACCGTGCGGCAATTTATTCTTTTCGATGTGCGGGAACGAAATGATTACTTTTTTCCTGAAGTGGTGAAAAAAATGCGCCAGTTAAAACCGGACCAGGCGTTAACGGTAATTAACTCCTTCGATCCGGTACCGCTGAAAAACAGCGCCCGGGAAATGGGTTTTGACTCCTACACCGAGAAGAAATCCGATTGGGAATTCCACGTCCATTTCCATTCTGACCAGCCTCCCAAACGGGACGTCTCTAACTGGCTGGAATACAAGGATGAATTCGAAGTGCTGGATGTGCGGGGATGGAAGGAAGACCCCTTCACAGAAATTTTAAAAGTGGCCAATCAAACACCACTGGGTGAAGGGTTTCGTTTGGTGCAAATGTTCGAGCCAATTCCTCTGATTAATATGCTGAAGCCCCTGGGATTCGACCACCACACCGAGCAGGTGTCCACTTTTCGTTACCACATTTATTTTTGCAAAACCCGAGAAGTGGCACCCTCTTTTAGCGTTGGCAAAGATGGGAAAATTCCCCTGGTGATTCAATCCGCCACACCGGTGGTTTATCCGGTATTGATGCGCCTGTTGCAGTCGCCCCGTCTGATGGAACAGGTGAAAATTGAGGATCTGAAAGTGTGGTACGAAACCGAGAAGCACATGGGCTGGATCGTGAACGGCCGGGCGGACATTTCCTTCTCCGCGGTGGTGGCGGTGGCGAAATTGTTCGCCAATAATATCGACATTAAGTTGGCTTCCATTGACGTGTGGGACAATTTTTACCTGTTGACGCGGGGATACCGGGCCGAGTCGTTTGGCGATCTGAAGGGACACACCATTCACGTCCCGCTGTTCCGGGCAGCGCCTCCCTTTGCCGTGACGTCGTATTTAATGAAAAAACTGGGCTTCGATCCGGAGCAATTTCAATTCAATTTCGGGGAACCGTTCGGACGTCCGGATTTGATGAAAAACCAGTTCATTCGCGGCGAGATAGACACAGTTTTGCTGCGGGAGCCGGAAGCCAGCTTTGCCCTTCACGGGGCTGGTAAAGACGCCCACGTGTCCCTTTCCTACAGCGATTTATGGAAACAGATTCAACCGGACATGGATCGCTTACCCAATGCCGGAGTGGTGTTCAAAGGAGAGTTCCTGCGCAAATACCCCGAAGTTTCCGAACTGTTTCTGGAGGAACTCCGGGCAGCCATTCAGTGGGTGAATGAAAACCGCCAGGCCGCCGCCGAGTTGAGTTACGACATCATGGGACAGGATCCCCGGGCGGTGGAGCTCTTTCTGCAGCGGGTCAATTTTTACCACCAACCTGCCCGGGAGGCCAAAAAGAAAATCCTGCGTTATTTAAACGTGCTGCAGGAAGAGGGCGTGATTAAATTAAAGAAAGGTCAGGAAGAGCTGGAAGGGCTCTTCCTCTGAAAAAACAAGTCCCCGGCACTTCACAAGTGCTGGGGACTTTTTCTCAACAGCTCAACTATTGTCAATTAACCCGTCGATGCAAATGTAAATCCCCGACACTTCGCAAATGCCGGGGACTTCTCTTATCAGCTCAATTGGTGCCAATTAGCCCGTCAATAATGCGGTTCAGCGTGGGGCTGGGACGCATCTCCTGCTCTACCTTCCGTTCGTCAGGTTTGTAATAGCCGCCAATGTCCACCGGACGTCCCTGCGCCGCCAGCAACTCCCGATTGATTTTCTCCTCGTTCTGCTCCAGCGCTTCGGCCACCGGCATGAAGCGCTCCTTCAACCAGACATCTTTGTCCTGATTAGCCAGCGCCCGCGCCCAGTACATGGCCAGGTAAAACGTGCTGCCGCGGTTGTCCAGCTCGTTCACCTTGCGCGATGGCATCTTGCCATTCTCCAGGTAATCGCTAATGGCCTGGTCCAGCGCTTCCGCCAGCACTTTGGCCTTTTCGTTGCCGGTTTTCTCGTATACCAGCTCCAGGGAGGGAACCAGGGCGCAGTATTCGCCCAGCGAATCCCAGCGCAGATGCCCTTCCTTCAGGAATTGCTGCACATGCTTGGGTGCCGAACCACCCGCTCCGGTCTCGAATAATCCACCGCCTTTCAGTAACGGCACAATGGAAAGCATGCGCGCGCTGGTGCCCAGCTCCAGGATG
>JAJRXE010000300.1 GCA_024276455.1 Calditrichota bacterium | reverse complement strand
TCACCCGATGGTTTCCCGGGCTATCGAGAAAGCTCAAAAACGTGTGGAGATGCAGAATTACAGCATCCGGAAACACCTGCTGGAATACGACGACGTAATGAACAAGCAGCGGGAAGTGATTTACGCCCGTCGCCGCAAAGCCTTGCTGGAAGAGAATCTGCGCGAAGAGCTGGAAGACATCATGGACGAATTCCTGGACGCCCAGTTCGACCGCTACATTGGCGATAAGCACCACCCGGAAGACTGGGACCTGGATGCCCTGAATGAAATTCTCATGCGTACCCTGCTGGTCGATCTAACGTCGTTGGGAGACGACATTCTGACTTACGACGAAGACGAGTTGCGAAAAAAGATTAAAGAAGAAGCCTTTAAGATTTATTCGTACAAGGAAGAGAAGCTGGGCGAGAAATTTCTCCGCCAGTTTGAGAAATATGTCATTCTGCGGGTGGTGGACGAGCAGTGGAAGGATCATCTCCACCAGATGGACTTGCTGAAGGAAGGCATCGGACTGCGCGCTTACGGCCAGAAGGATCCGTTGATCGAGTATAAGCAGGAAGCCTACCACATGTTTGTGGATCTGATTGACTCCATTAACCAGAAGATTCTGGAACTGCTCTGGCGCGCCGAAGTGGTAGAAGAACCACGTCAGCATCGTTTTGCGCCTCCGGTGATTCGTCTGGTGCACAACGACGCCACCAATCTGGGGTACCAATCGGCGGCGGCTGAAGAACCGGAAATGACCGATATCCAGAAAGCTGGTAAACAGCGCAGTCAGAAAGTGCAACCGATCAAACGGGAAATTCCCAAAGTAGGGAGAAACGACCCCTGCCCATGTGGCAGTGGTTTGAAATACAAGAAATGTCATGGAAAAAATGTTTAATGGATGGAAAAAAAGTCCGGTTATTTAGCCGGACTTTTTTTTGCTCTTTAATATGCGAAGACTGCGATATCTTACAAACTCCGGGAAAAAAAACTAAAACACAATTGATTTTGACGGAAAAAACCGGAAGGGGAGTGTGGTTTTGTGTAATAAAGGTCCGGGGATGGTACCTTGAGCCCCTGCCCCGGAAATAGCCTACCATTCAACGATCGCTAATTTTTCCCGGAAACTATGAATTCTGTTTTTGCATCTGCAATCATTTTATTATATTTAAAAATTAGAAAAGGGAAGGTGTTTGTGTTGGGAAACAATTTTATTAAAAGAAACTCCGGCTTCGTTTTTTCGATCCTTCTATTTGTTCTTCTCACCTCACTTTTTGCCCAGGAAATTCCCCCGGTACCCAAACAGTGGGTGGCGGATTACGCGGGCATTCTTTCGGAACAACAAAAGCAAACTCTGAATGCCATGTTGCGGGCTTACGAGGACTCCACTTCCAATCAAATTGTGGTCGCCATTTTTCCGGATGCCCAGGGGTATCCGGTGGAAGAATTCAGCATTCGCCTGGCGGAGGCCTGGAAAATCGGACAGCGGAACCGCGACAACGGAATAATCCTGGCGGTTTTTCTCAAGGAGCGAAAAATCCGTACCGAGGTGGGCTACGGACTGGAGGATATGGTCCCGGATGCCGTGGCATTTCAGATTCAACAGCAGGTCATGGTGCCGTTATTTAAACAGGGAAAATATTATGAGGGCATTTATCAGGGGCTGCTTTATTTAATGAAGGCGGCTTCGGGAAAATTTAAGGGATTTCCTCAAGAGAGAAGTGCTAAAAAGCGGGGAACCAACCTGCCGCTTTTATTTCTGGTTTTCTTTTTAATCGTGATTTTGAGCCGATTGGCGCGGAGGGGGCGTTCGGCCACCTTCGGTTCACGAGGTTTGCGTGGTGGCGGGCCCTTTTTCTGGGGAGGTTTTGGCGGCGGCGGTGGCTTCGGTGGGGGCGGTTTTGGCGGTGGGGGATTCTCGCCTGGCGGTGGAAGTTTCGGTGGCGGTGGAGCCACCAGTAGCTGGTAATCCGGGGCAAGGCTGGGTTTACGCCACATTTGGGACCCCTGTTCAAAAACGGTAACGAGGCAAAGATGAAGAAAAAACGACCAACCAACCCCCGACGTTTCTTCACGGCGGAAGAAAAAGAGCGTATTTTGCAGGCCATCCGGGAGGCGGAAAAAGAAACTTCCGGCGAGATACGCCTCCATGTGGAAGAAAAGGCCAAGAAAGATGTGTTCGAGCGAGCGTTAGAAGTATTCCACAAAATAGGAATGCACCAGACGGCCCAGCGAAACGGAGTGCTGATTTACCTGGCGACCCGGGATCGGAAATTTGCCATTCTGGGGGATGAGGGAATTAACCAGGTGGTACCGGATGATTTCTGGGAAGACATTGTGGCCGAGATGCGTTCTCATTTCCAGAAAGATGAATTCTGCGATGGGATTTGTAAAGCCATCGAAAAAGTGGGGCACAAATTAAAGAGTTATTTTCCGTACCAACCGGATGATGTTAACGAGCTTACCGACGAAATTTCTTTTGACGACCAATAGAGCGAATTCAAGCAAATTGGGGAAATTTACTGAGGAGAACAGAGATGGACGTGGGTAGTCAACAGCGGGGTCAATGGACTTCCAAGATTGGGTTTATCTTTGCCGCCGCGGGATCAGCCATTGGACTGGGCAACATCTGGCGCTTTCCCTACATCACCGGGCAAAACGGCGGCGCAGCGTTTGTATTTGTGTATCTGATGTGCATTCTGGTGATTGGATTGCCCTATTTGTACGCCGAGTTGGCTCTGGGAAGATACGTCCACAAAAATCCGGTGGGCGCCATTCGCGCCATTCGTCCCGGTAGCGCCTGGGTTCTGATTGGCGGTCTGGGGGTGGTAACCGGTCTGGGAATATTGTCCTACTATGCCGTGATTGCCGGCTGGACGGTGGGCTACATCTTTAAAATGGCAATTCCGAACCAGATTACTTTCGGAGAATTTGTGGCCAATCCTTACCTGGTGGTCAGCCTGTTTGCTTTTTTTATTCTCATAACCATTCTGGTAGTTTACGGGGGCGTACAGAATGGTATCGAGCGCTGGTCGAAAATCTTAATGCCGCTTTTATTTGTCCTCTTGTTGGGGTTAATTGTGTACGCCAACTTTTTACCCGGCTCGGGGAAGGGGCTGGCCTTTTACCTGAAACCGGATTTTAGTAAGATTACCGGCAAGGTGGTGCTGGCGGCGCTGGGCCAGGCGTTTTTCTCCCTCAGTCTGGGCATGGGGCTAATGATTACCTACGGCAGTTACCTTTCCAAAGAAGACAATCTGATTTCTTCCGGCTTTTATGTGGCGCTGGCCGACACGGCAATTGCCATTATGGCCGGATTGATTATTTTCCCGGCCTTGTTTGCCATGAATCAAAATCCTGCCGCCGGCCCGGGACTGGTGTTTCAGGTGCTGCCGGCTATTTTCCTCCACATGCCGGGCGGGGTGATTGTTGGCATGATCTTTTTCCTCTTACTTTCCATCGCTGCCCTGACTTCCACCATTTCATTGTTAGAAGTACCTACCGCTTATCTGGTGGACGAAAAGCGAGTTGCCCGTAAGGTTGCCGTCTGGATTGTGGGCGGATTAACTTTTCTGATAGGACTTCCTTCGGCGCTTTCTCAGGGGGCGGTTTCCTGGTTAAGTAAACCCATTGTGGGCGGGATGGAATTTCTTTCCCTGATGGATTTTGTTTGGGGGAACATCTCGTTGACCGTCGGTGCTTTTTTCCTGTCCATTTTTGTCGGTTGGGTGTGGGGAGCCAAACATGCAGCCACTGAATTACAACAGGGGAATCCCGCTTTCGCCCGCTGGGCGCCTTTCTGGAGTTTTCTGATTCGCTTTGTGACGCCGGTGTTTATTTTCATCATTTTGTTGAACCTCTTCAAATTCTTCGGTTAAATGCCCGAGCAGGGGTGCCTTTGGCAGGAATGAATAGGTGAATCCGTGGTTTTGCTCAGTAATTTTCATAAAACCAGGATTCTGCCCGGTTTGACTGCCGTTGTAAAAAGTAAATTTTTAATAGCATTTGTTTAAATTCATTTTGAAATGTTAGAATAAATGAAACTGACTTAAGACAGCCCGAAGGAAAAGAATTTTAACGGAGGTTCGTGATGGATAGCTGGCTGGAACAATTGCTGAAATATTCGATTGAAGTGCGCAACTTCATGTGGGGCAATTGGATGATTGCGCTGTTGGTGTTTACCGGAGTGGTGCTCACCGTGGTTACCGGCACGATTCAGATACGCAAGCTTGGCACGGCCCTAAAGCTGGTATTGCTAGGTGCCCGCGGAAAGGATCATGAGGAGGATGAAGAAGGAGACATTTCGCCCTTTGCCGCTTTGATGACCGCTCTGGCGGCAACGGTCGGGAACGGAAATATTGCCGGTGTTGCCACAGCCATTGCTACCGGCGGTCCCGGCGCACCATTCTGGATGTGGATTTCCGGTTTCTTCGGAATGGCCACCAAGTACGCCGAAGGCTTTCTGGGGGTGAAATTTCGTAAAATAGCCGAAGATGGCTCCATGGCCGGCGGGCCCATGTACTACATCCGTTACGGACTGAAAAACGAGAGGTTTGCGAAGTTTCTGGGAGCCGCTTTTGCGGTGTGTGGGGCATTTGCGGCCCTGTTTGGCACCGGCAACATGGCGCAATCCAATTCCATGGCGTTGGCATTCAAAACCCAATTTGGGGTTCCTCCCCTCATCAGCGGAATTGTTTTAACGGCACTGGTGGGAATGGTGATTATCGGAGGGATTAAGCGCATCGGCGCGGTGGCGGAGCGTCTGGTACCGACCATGATCATCATGTACATGGCGGGGGCGTTTGTGATTATTTTGGGTCGCCTTACCCACATCGGAGAAGCGTTTCGGGTAATAATTGAATCGGCCTTTACCGCGCAAGCCGTGGGTGGTGCTCTTATCGGTACGTCGGTGCAAAAGGCCCTGAGTCTAGGCGTCAGTCGCGGGGTGCTTTCCAACGAATCCGGTCTGGGTTCGGCGGCAATTGCCCAGAGCGCTTCGAAATCCAAAGACCCCTCGAAAAACGGTTTGATTGCCATGACCGGTACTTTCATCGACACACTGGTGGTGAACACCATGACCACCCTGACCATCATTCTAACCGGCGTCTATCTGTTGACCCCGGCGGCGGGGGTGCGCCTAGTAACCAGCGGCGGCACCCTGTCTCAGGCGGAATTAAACATGTTGCATCCGGTGGTAATTAAAATGGCCGAACAACTGGGATACAATCTGGCCAATGGCGGCATGTCCAGTACCGCCTTAACGGCGGCTGCTTTTAACGCCGTGATTCCTTACGGTGGCTGGATTATTGCCATTGCCTCGTTCCTGTTTGGCTACACTACTTTGATCGGGTGGTCTTACTACGGCGAACAATGCCTGGAGTATTTTGCAGGCGTAAAAATAAAGAAGCCCTATCGTCTGATTTACATCGGATTGTTGTTTTTGGGAGCTAATTTACAGGGACGCTATCTGGACATCGTCTGGAATGTGGGCGACATTGCCAATGCTTTCATGGCCATCCCCAATTTAATCGGACTATTGTTCCTGGCGGGATTGGTGGCACGCATTACCTCCGCCGCGTTCGGGCAGGGAAAGAAGCTGTATTAACAGGTAAAGCGACTCGCTGAGTCGCTCAAAGAAAACCTGGAAACTAAGCCAGTCGGGCGACTGGCTTTACTATTCTTTAGAGCTTTTCGATTTCGTCCCAGAATTCCCCTCGGATGCGCTCCCACTCCATTTTAAACCAGGGCGTGTAATGCTCGGGATTCTCGGCCATGTCTTTTTCCATTTCTTCTACATCCACAAATTTCCATTCAGCAATCTCGTTTTCGTTCACCACCACCGGCCCGTTGGACTTGCCAATGTACACGGCGCACAATTCGTTCTCCGAACCCACCTTACCGAATTGCGCCTGGTATTGAAATTTGAACAGAAATTTCAATTCGGTTTCCAGGCCGAGCTCCTCTTTTAACCGCCGTTGAGTCGCGACCTCGTAACTTTCGCCTTTTCGCGGATGACTACAACAGCTGTTGGACCAGAAAAGCGGCCACAACATTTTCTGGGCACTGCGTTTTTGCAGCAGGAGCTGTTTCCGGTCATTAAAGATGAAGATGGAAAACGCCCGGTGGAGTTTGCCGCTTCCCAGATGACAGGACAATTTATCTTCGTACCCAATGGGGCAGTCGTTTTCGTCCACCAGAATCAAGGGTTCGTCGTCGAAAGAGACCTGTTGATTGTTTTCTTTGGTACGCATGAATTCCCTGCATTTTGATTTTTCGGTTGCGATTAATGTGTGCGTTCGGTATTAACCAATTTTGGTAACCAGGGCTTTGTAACCGGCTTTGCGAATAGCGCCGGCTACCCGTTCGGCATGTTCGGGACACAGTGCCACCACGGCGCCTCCCCCACCGGCACCGGTCAGTTTGGCGCCCAGTGCACCGTTGTGCCGCGCAATGGAAATGATCTCCTCCAACTCCGGCGAGGAAACCTGCAGGGCGTTCAGTAACCCCTGGTTCACGTTCATGTATTCGCCCAGTTTCTCCAGGTCGTATTCCCGAATGGCCTCCGCCGCTTTCACAGCCAGATCGTCGATTTCGGCGAAAATGCGATCGTAAAGCGATTTGTTCCGTTTCCAGGCGTCGCGCACCTGGGCAACCATTTTGGCCGTCAAACTTTCCACCCCGCTGATTCCGATGACAATCGGAATGGGTTCCTTCACCGGAAGCTCTTCCATGAAGGGCGGATCGCCTTTGCGGAACATGACAAATTTCCCGTAAGTCGCCAGGGTATTGTCTATTCCGGAAGCCGAACCGTGGGCAATGGTTTCCGAGCGGTAGGAAAGCCGGAAAATTTCCTCTTCGCTGAGGTTAAGGTGGTAGAAATCCGAGAGGGCGCGGATAATAGCCACCGCCAGAGCCGCCGAACCTCCCAGTCCCATGGCGCGGGGAATGTGGGGAATGATCTCGATGCGCATGTCCTTGTCCTGCAGCCCCAGTTCGTTCAGAATCATGTCCAGCGATTCGTAAATGGAATACTTGTGTTCTTTCCCTTTCTGCAGTTTCTCTTCCACGCCCCAGCGGGGAATTAACAGGTGGATGCCGTCTTCCGCCGCGGTTACCTTAGCCTGCATGGCCAGCGGGATGGGAGCAGCAATGGCGTGGGCACCGTACACAACTGCGTGTTCTCCCAGAAGAATGACTTTGCCGTAGGCAGTAGCCATCTCCGGGGCTTCCCGGGGAATCTCTTCGCTGATTTCTTCTCTCTCCGGCACCCGGCGCAACTCTTCAATAATCTGTTGGGCTTTCCAGACTTTGATCTCGCCGCTGTCAATG
>JAJRXE010000299.1 GCA_024276455.1 Calditrichota bacterium | reverse complement strand
TGGAATAAAGGTAAAAATTCATGGAAAAAATTCGCACATTCATTGCCGTTCCTTTACCGGAAAACCTGATTGAAGAGATCGGGAAACTCATCGAACATCTGTCGCGCTCCGCGGCAGCGGTAAAATGGGTCAAACCGCAATCCGTCCATTTGACGTTGAAATTTCTGGGCAACCTGACGCCGGAAGAGCTGGAAAAAGTCTTCCAATCCCTGGACACCCTGTTCGAACAGGAACACCATCGGTTTGTTATTCGCTCGGGCAGCGGCGGAGTTTTTCCGTCCGTGCGTAAACCACGTGTTCTGTGGGTCGGTTTGCAGGGTAAGGAGATGAATCTACTCCATCAATTGCAGCAGCAAATTGAAGATGTTCTGGAAGCGGTGGGGTTTCCCAAAGAAGAACGCACGTTCTCGCCCCATCTAACCATCGGGCGGGTTAAATCCCAGCGCAACATGAAAGAACTGCTAAAACAGCTTCTGGAATATCCCTTCCCGGAAATAGAATTTCCGGTAGAAACCGTTCACATTATGAAGAGCGAATTACAACCGGAAGGGGCGCGGTACTCAGTTTTAAAAGCTTACCAGTTACAGGAATAACGGAAATTTTTTGCGTTTCCACCCTGAAAATTAAGCGGAAAAAGTTTGTTTTTGGCGGGAATATTGGTAATTTTATTACTGTACATTACCAAATAAGGAGCACTAATTGAAAAGAAAAAACGGCAGAAACATAAACAAAACGAATCAAGAGGACACAATGGCAAATTCCAATGAAGAAAAATTAAAAGCGCTAAGCCTGGCCATGACCCAGATTGAGCGCCAGTTCGGGAAGGGCTCCATCATGAAGCTGGGCGATAAGGCCAAAATCACGGTAGATGTGATTCCCACCGGAGCCATTTCTCTGGACTACGCCCTGGGCATTGGCGGGATTCCCCGGGGACGAATTACCGAAATTTACGGACCGGAATCTTCCGGGAAAACGACCCTGGCCCTCCACATCATTGCCGAGGCACAGAAACGGGGCGGGCTGGCAGCGTTCATCGATGCCGAGCATGCCATGGACCCCACCTACGCGCGCCGGTTGGGAGTGGACACGGTGAATCTGCTGGTGTCGCAACCCGATACGGGCGAACAAGCGCTGGAAATTGTGGAAACCCTGGTGCGCAGCGGTGCGATTGACGTCATCGTGATCGATTCGGTAGCGGCCCTGGTGCCGCGGGCGGAGCTGGAAGGCGAAATGGGTGATTCCCACATGGGCCTGCAGGCGCGACTCATGTCGCAGGCGCTACGTAAACTAACCGCGACGGTCAGCAAATCCAACACGGCGGTGATCTTTATCAACCAGTTGCGGGAAAAAATCGGAGTTATGTTCGGTAACCCGGAAACCACGACCGGCGGCCGGGCACTAAAATTTTACACCTCGGTACGCCTGGACATTCGGAGAATCGCTTCCATTAAGAGCGGCGAGAATGCCATTGGCAATCGCACCCGGGTAAAAGTGGTGAAAAACAAACTGGCTCCGCCTTTTCGGGAATGCGAATTCGACATCATGTACAACGAGGGCATTTCCAAAGAAGGCGATTTGCTGGACCTGGCCACCAAACTGAACATTATTCAGAAGAGCGGCACCTGGTACTCCTTTGGGGAGGAACGACTGGGGCAGGGCCGCGAGAACGTAAAAGCCTTCTTGAAAGAAAATCCGGAGTTCCGGGACAACATTGAACAACTGGTCCGCCAGAAACTGGGTCTGTTAAGCGACGAAGAGAAAGCCAAACAGGCCGCCGCGGAACAGAAAAGTTCGGCCAGGGTGGTGAAGTAATTAACCCCCTTCACCCCCTCCTTTTCCGAGGGAAGGGAGGGGGTTGTTTGGGATACCGAGGGATGGTAAAAATTAGCACCAAAAACCATGGTTTTTCTCCAGACAAATGGCTTTTCACGCCGCCAGAAAACTTCGTAAAAACCTTACCAAAGTGGAGAAAATTTTCTGGGAGAAAGTCCGGAATAGACAATAGACAACACCCTATTTTTTCACTTATTTCGACAGCGAAAGATTTTTTATTACAGACTTCTATTGCCATCAACGGCGTCTAATTGTTGAGATCGATGGTAGTGTTCACGAAAAACAAAGAGATTACGACCAAATACGAGACGAGCTTCTCAAAACAATGAGTTTTAAAAATATAGATGCACGGAAGAATATCCTGGGCGTGTTGAGGGAGTTAGAAATTTTCCTAAAACTTAATCCCACCACCGACTCTCCCTCGTAAACCAGATTTAACAACTTAGAAAACCAGGAAAGGCAAAAGGTCGGGATGAAATCGAAACGATTAAATAATTCCAAAAAGAAGATAAGGAGTAAAACTTAGTTCTAATTAACCCACCTCCTCACTCCCCTTGCAACCGCAGGGAGGGGGATGGGGAGAGGGTTGAAGGTTGAAACTTCCTCCCAAACTCATGGAAATTCTTTGCAAAGTGACCTTAACTCTCCTAAAAATCTGAAAGAGATTGTAAAAATGCCAACCATTACCGACATGCGGATGCGGCGGGGACGCCCGGAACGGTTCATCGTTACAGTGGACGAGGAGATGGAGTTTGTTCTCACCCCCGAGATTGTTCTGCAATACGGCATTGCACCCCAGCGGGAATTTAGCGAGGAGGAATTCCAGCGGCTTCTGGAAGAAGATGCTCTGCGGCAGGCTAAAGATCAGGCCATGCGCTATCTGGCCAATCGCCCTCACTCCCGCAAAGAGCTTTTTCAGAAAATGTACCGCAAAGGCTACCGCAAAGCGGTGATTGACCAGGCACTGGATCAGCTGGAAAAGCTGGATCTGGTGAACGACCAGGCCTTCGCCCGCCTTTTTATTCAGGATCAGATAAAACGCGGCGGGGTAAGCCGTTCGCTTTTGCGCCACAAATTACTGGAAAAGGGTATTGCCCGGGAACTAATCCAGCAACTGTTAGACGAATTACTCCCGCCGGAAAAGGAGCAGGAACTCGCCCGAGAGGCGGCGGAGAAATACCAGCGTACCCACCCCAACCTTTCCGGGAAAGCCCTGCGCGAAAAACAGGTGCAACACCTGCAGCGGCTGGGTTTTCCCTGGGAGCAAATCCGGATGGTCGTTAGTTGGAATAACCCATCGGACGAACGCTAAAATCGGGATTATTTAATGATTTCGCCCCGGAAAAAAGCAAGATCACGGAATTGTTTCGAACAGCTTTTTCACTGGTAAAGGACATTTTTTCTTCGTAAGAAATAAATGTTCTCTTCAGCAAATTGCTTTCTATTTTGGCAATTGATTAAATTATTTTACCAGGCTGTGGGAACAGGAAACCCCGCTTCAAACTACAAAAATTCATTCAACTTACCTTTCATTCAATTATCTGCCTTTATTCATGTTCACTGGTGCCTGTGGGGTAACCAGAAAAGCCGGTCTCCAATTAGCGAGGTTTTCGTTTCGCTCTAAGCGGCAGCCGAGTGGCTCATTCGCGGAACAATGAAATCAATATCCCGCCGCCTGACCATCTTTGCGAGATTCCGAAGCGCCCAGGTACACTTTGTTTTTGCGGTCGTACATGATGGCCTGGTAACCGCCGTAACCGCCATTGGAAAAGCGCACCCGGTGCCCCCGTCGCAGGAGTTCCCGCACCACATCGTAAGCGAATCCGCTCTCCAGGTTTACCCAACCGCCGTCGCTCATCTTTTCGCCGGTGGGTTGGGAGGAACCGTCGTGACGAATCCGGGGGGCGTCCCCGGCTTCCTGCAGGTTCATCCCGAAATCAATCAAATTCACCAGAATCTGCACGTGACCCTGCGGTTGCATGGCACCACCCATTACCCCAAAACTCAACCAAGGCTCGCCGTCCTTGGTTACAAAGGCGGGAATGATGGTGTGAAAGGGACGCTTGTGAGGTGCGTACGTGTTGAAATGCCCTTCTTCCAGCGTAAAAAGCTCGCCGCGGTCCTGCAAAATGAATCCCAGATCGTCCGGCACCATTCCGGAACCCATTCCGCGGTAATTACTCTGAATAAGCGAAACCATATTGCCTTCCTGATCCGCCACTGTCAGGTAAACGGTTTCGCCCTGCTCCAGCGCCTGACTGCCGGGCTCGTAATGCCGGGCCGCCCGATCCGGGCGAATGAGTTTCCGTCGTTCGGCGGCGTACTCCTTGGAAATAAGCCACTTAACCGGGATTTTATTGAAATCCGGATCGGCGTAAAATTTCGCCCGATCTTCGAAGGCGAGCTTTTTTGCCTCCACAAAATAATGAATGTAATCGGCGCTGCCAAATCCCATGCTTTTCAAATCGTACCCTTCCAGAATATTGAGCATTTGCAGGGCGGCAATGCCCTGACCGTTGGGCGGCAGTTCCCACACCTCGTAACCGCGGTAGGTGGTGGAGACCGGTTCCACCCACTCGGAGCGGTGCTCAGCCAGATCGCGGTAAGAAAGGAAACCGCCCACCCGCTTCATGAAGGCGTCGATAGTACGGGCAATCTCTCCGCGGTAAAACACCTCCCGACCACCGCGTGCAATTTTCTCCAGCGTGTTAGCCAGATAGGGATTACGAAAAATCTCGCCCTTGCGTGGAGCCCGACCGTTGATGGTAAAAATCTTCTCGAAATTGGGATATTTTTTCAGAATCGGCACGCTGCGCTGCCAGTAGTAAGCAATCAGCTCGCTCACCGGGAAGCCTTCCCGCCCGTAGCGAATGGCGGGCGCCAGAATTTTCTCCATGGGTAGCTTCCCGAAGCGTTCGTGCAGTTCGAACCAGCCGTCCACGCAACCCGGCACCGAGACCGGTAGGGGACCGTGGGAGGGAATTTTTTTGTAACCCTTCTTTTTAAAAAATTCCAGCGTCAGGGAGTAAGGCGAGCGGCCGCTGGCATTGAGCCCGTACAGCTTACGGGTTTTAGCGTCCCACACAATGGCGAACAGGTCGCCCCCGATGCCGCTCCCGGTGGGCTCCATAAGCCCCAGGGCAGCGTTGGCGGCAATGGCGGCGTCCACCGCCGTGCCCCCTTGCTTCAGGATGTCCAGGGCAATCTGGGTAGCCAGCGGCTGGCTGGTAGCGGCCATGCCGTGCCGAGCGATTACCTCCGAACGGGTGGCAAAATTACGACTGGAAATGCGGTCGCCGGCAAAACCGGACAGAATAAAAAGCAGACAAAAACAGAGAACCGGGTAAATGAGCTTCTTCATTATATCCCCCAATTTATTTTTTCATCGTACTTTGTATGTGTAAAAAATTTTCCAGCCAATTTAAACAGGAAAAAGTTGAATTCAAAATTTGCTCACCATTTTCTTTCCTTTTTCCCTGGAATCCCGTAAATTAAAAAGAGAGCCGGGAAAAAATTACAGGAGACAGCATGAACGCCGCTTTCAAAGCATGGTACCCCCTTCGGTGGGGCTGGATTGGCGTTTGGTTACTCCTGCAAGTCCCGGGTCTCCTGGGGGCACAACAGCAACCGGCCCTGCTGGAGGGCATCATCCGCGATGCCGAAACCAACGAGGCGCTGGTGGGCGTCAACGTTACGGTGGAAGGGAAACCGTGGGGAACCGCCAGCAATCTGAACGGCTACTACCGACTGCAAATTCCACCCGGCACCTACACCCTGCGCTTCGAAATGATTGGCTACCAGCCCAGCATTAATAAAAACATCACCTTACAGCCTGGACAGAAACTGACCTTGAACATCTACCTGATTCAACAGGCGCTGGAATACGGCGAGTCCATCGAGGTGATTGGCGAGCGGGAGCTCTCCCGCCATCCGGTAGGCAGCGTAATGGATCTGGGGCAGCAGCAAATTCAGAGCCGGGCCGGAGCGCTGGAGGATGTGACCCGTACCCTGCAAACCCTGC
>JAJRXE010000298.1 GCA_024276455.1 Calditrichota bacterium | reverse complement strand
AGGAGGGGTTCTCCAAACATAAGCCTGGCCTTCCGCTCTACACGGTGGACGATGCCGAGGCGGCTCTACAACTTTTCTCCCCCCCTGAATACGGCGACGATCTGTTTCTGGACGATACCACCCGGGTAAAGTTTAAGGATGCCGGGCACATTCTCGGTTCGGCTTTTCTGGACATTAAAACCCGGATCGGACGCCATCCGCGCAAAATTCTCTTTAGCGGGGATATTGGCCGTCCGGCCCGCCCGATTCTTCGCGATCCGGTACAGGCGTTCAACGTGGACTACCTGGTACTGGAATCCACTTACGGCAACCGGCTCCACGAGGAGGCCCATCCGGAGGAAGACCTGGCACGTATTATTAACGAAAGCGTGGAGCGCGGAGGCGTGCTGCTGATTCCCGCTTTTGCAGTGGGCCGCACCCAAACGCTTCTGTACGTTATTCGCGAACTGGAAGAACAGGGTAAGATTCCTACTCTGCCCATTTACGTGGATTCCCCCATGGCCATCGACGCCACCCATATTTTCGAAAAGCGGGCGGCAGACGAAAATCTGACCAGTCGTATTTTGTTGCTGGAAGGGAAAAAAATTTTCCATCCCAAACGCTTGCACATTTGCAAATCCCGTCGTGAATCGAAAGCCATTAACAAAATCACCAATCGGGCAATCATTATTTCCGCTTCGGGAATGGCCACCGGCGGCCGCATTCTTCACCACCTGGTACAACGTCTGCCCGAGGAACGCAACACCATCCTGTTCATTGGCTACCAGGCGGAAGGAACCCGCGGACGCACCATTCTGGAAGGACATCCTACCGTAAAGATTCACGGCGAACACATCCCGGTGAAGGCAAAAATTGAGACCATGACCGGGTATTCCGGCCATGCAGACTATCGGGAAATTCTGGCCTGGTTGATGGGATTCAATCGACCACCGGAAAAGACCTTTATTGTACACGGGGAACCGGAAGCTTCGGCCGCCCTGGCAGACAAAATCAGAGAGAAATTCGGCTGGGAGGTTGTGGTGCCGCGGTTTGGAGAACGCTTCGAGCTGGATCTTTAAAGGGGAAGTTCCATGGCAAAGCACGGTAAGAAATCCGAGAACGGCGGACTGGTGTATTCTACGGAAAAGGGGCGATTGTGTCCGGTTTGCGGTCAGCCGATTAATGCCTGCATTTGCAAATCCGTTCGATCGGTCCCCACCGGTGACGGAACGGTGCGTATTCGGCGGGAAGTGAAGGGCCGTGGAGGGAAAACCGTGACCACAATTTCTGGAATTCCCCTGGAAGGAGCCGCCCTGGGGGAACTTGCCCGGGAGATTAAACAGCGGTGCGGCACCGGCGGCTCGGTTAAGGAGGGCCGCATCATCATTCAGGGAGACAAACGCGAGGAAATTCTCTCTCTGCTTCGCCAGAAGGGGTATCGGGTAAAATTAGCCGGGGGCTAATCGTACGCCTCGAAAAAACCTTCTTTGCGCTTTTTCCTGTCCCTTGCCTCCTCAAAGCGAGCGTTTCCGGTGGAAAATCAACGGGTAGATTGTAAATTCAGCTCCTGCCGGATTCGGGCCACAATTTCCAGCGGCGAGCGCGTCATTCCGTAATGGATTCCGGCGGGGAACAATAGAACAGGCAGCATTTGCCGCTTAATTTCGGGATGGTGAAAAAGTGCCAGACTCTGTTCCAGACGCGCCAGCAGGGAATCATTCTTCAGATCGGTTTTCGTAACCGGACGACCCAGCAAGCGACTCACAAACGCCCGGGCCGAATCCGCCGGGGGCGGTTCCGGATCGTGAAACATGAAATGATCGAACCGGGCAAAATCCTGCGGCCGTTCTCTCCAGACCAGCAACGCCAGTTTGGCAAACAGGCAGGCGGCACGACTCTCCCGGGTATCAGGCCCTTTCACGTAAGGATTGCACGCCGAACTTAAGGGCACGGGAAAGAGAATCAAAGCGAATTGGCCGGGATACCGGTTCATTAACACCCCAATAAAATCGTGTGCCAAACGGCAGGCCCGGCAGGTGTAATCGAAAAACATTCCCACAAATTTGGGCGCTGCCGGGGAACCCAGAACCGGAAATTCCCCCAGGGTGGTTTTAATCGCTCCGCGCAACAACTCCACCTTTTTCCCGAAGGCACGGTCGGTAAACAGGGTGGAATCGATCATTTTTCTCCGCTCCGTCAGGGAATCCAGTTGAGAGTGGGCCAGACTGCGCGGCGGTTCCGGATTGAACCAGAGTTGTCCCCCAATCAGAATCCCAACTCCCAAAAGCCCCAACAGCAGTCCGGGTAGCCAGGTTTTTTCCGGGGCTTCCTGCCGCTCCGGCTCCGGGATTAAACGAGCAAAAAAGAGGGTGAAAATTAGAATTCCCGACAAATGAACCGTGCTGCAGTAAAGACATATTTCCCGCAAAATAACGATTTGCACGAAAAGGAACCAGAACGCCGAACCCGCGGCCAGCACAATTAAGAAAGCGAGCCATTTTTTCCACCGCCAGACCTGGGGAAGCAGAAAAAAAATAGCCCCGTAAACCAGTACACCAGCGAGGCTCACCGGAATACCCAACCAGTGAGACCAGGGAGACGAAAGCACTTCACTGCACCCCGCCCCTTCCACGCAACCCCAAATTTTTCCTCCGGCAAACAGGCTGCTGCAAGCCAGGTAGAGCGACATTAAGGTGGCAAAAAAGGCAAGTAATCGCGCAAAAAACAGGGTCTTGGAACACGGTGCCGTTTCTGCGAAATGTTTTTTCATGTGTTTTTTCCGGATTTTCGAACAGTTTCTCTTGACGGCTCTGTTCCTGCCAGGATTTTTCCCTAAAATTCCGGTGGAAAATAAAGCAGAAAAAATCTTTTTGCACTAAAAAACGTAAAATTATTTCTGCCAGAAGCGCACAGGGAATCAGGAGAAAGAAAGGGTGCTCCCATCGAGATGAAAAAAATCTTTATTTAACCCAAAGATTTTATTATTTTGGGGGGCATTTTAAGGTATGTGACAATTTGGTAGGAGGGGTGCCGGAGTGGTTGAACGGGGCGGTCTCGAAAACCGTTGTCCCGCTGACGCGGGACCGTGGGTTCGAATCCCACCCCCTCCGCCAGGTATTACACATCAAAGTATTGCGCCCTGAACAACAATTCACTGAATCACTCTGAAAAAAACAAACTGCCCGAATGGAAAAATAAGAAATCACCGGGACACCCTTGTTCTCCGTACACCAAACCAACGCTTAGATTTTCGACTTTTGATCCTCGATTTATTAATTTCTTCCCGCCTGGCGAAAACCCAACCTTTTCGGAGGTCCCTGGCAGGATTCCGGCGCTCTCGCAATCTCTCCTGTAAAACAGATTCCCTGCGGGCTATTCCCGAAGAAGCCGGGAAAAAACAAAAATTGTACTTGACAACCGCAAAAAATTTTCGGACTTTTACACAGGTTAAAAAAGAGGTCACGATTTTGAATTTCTGCGGTACCCACAATTTCTTGCATTTCACACCGGCTAACATGTCCATGCATATGGAGATGATGATGTTGTATCCGGCCGGAAGGGTACCGTATTTGTAAACGAGAAACAACGCTGACAAATTCAAGCCCTTCCGGTAAACCCGCGAAGGGCTTTTTTATTAGCTAAATTTTTGAAGAGAATAGCGGGAGTCAATATGTAGCAAAAACTTCGTAAAATCGGGAACTCTCATCGAGAAAGGTGGAGGGACTGGCCCTGTGAAGCCTTGGCAACCTATCGCTGTGTGAAGTCCAGCGATGTGGTGCCAATTCCTGCCCCAACAGTTTGTTGCGGGATAGATGAGAGAAAAGGAAGCTAACCTTTTCTGGAATCTATTCCGGAAAAGGTTTTTTTGTTTTTAACCATCATTTAAACATCAGGAGGAACCATGGATTTAAAAGACAGGTCGTACCGCTTCGAAACGCTCCAGCTCCACGCCGGGCAATCGCCCGATCCCACTACTGGCGCCCGGGCGGTTCCGGTTTACCAGACCACATCATATCTTTTTCGAGACAGCGACCATGCCGCCCGTCTTTTCGAACTGGAAGAAGCCGGCAATATCTACACCCGCATCATGAATCCCACCACCGCAGTGCTGGAGGAACGCATCGCGGCGCTGGAGAACGGTTCCGGGGCACTGGCCACCGCTTCCGGCATGGCAGCCATTTTTTTGACCCTGACCACCCTGGCCAAACAGGGGGAAAATATCGTTTCCTCAAGTTTTCTTTACGGAGGCACGTTTAACCTCTTCAAAGTAACCCTGCCCCGCTATGGTGTGGAGGTTAAGTTTGTGGAATCGGATGCACCGGAAGCGTACGAAGAAGCCATCGACGCCCGCACCCGGGCGCTTTACCTGGAAACCATCGGAAATCCCCGCCTGAACATCCCGGATTTTTCCGCCATTTCGGAGGTTGCCAGGCAGCACGGGATTCCCCTGGTGGTGGACAATACCTTTGGCATGGGTGGTTACCTCTGCCGACCGATTGACCACGGCGCGGATATCGTGGTACACTCCGCCACCAAATGGATCGGTGGGCACGGCACCTCCATCGGAGGGCTGATTGTGGATTCCGGCCGCTTCAACTGGGACAATGGTAAATTTCCGGAATTCACTCAACCCAGCCCCGGTTACCACGGCTTGAATTTCTGGGAAAAGTTTGGCAGTCGCGACCCGGCTCAAAACGCCGCGTTCATTTTGCGGACCCGGGTGGAATTCCTGCGCGATCTGGGCCCGGCCCTCAGTCCCTTTAATGCATTTCTACTGCTGCAGGGGCTGGAAACCCTCTCGCTGCGGGCGGAACGGCATTGCCAGAACGCGCTGGGGCTGGCGCACTGGTTGCAACAGCATCCGGCCGTCGCCTGGGTGTGGTACCCGGGGTTGGAGAATCATCCTCACCACCAGCTGGCCCGCCAGTACTTTCGCCCCGACTGCTTCGGTGGTATTGTGGTGTTCGGTATCAAAGGCGGTCTGGAAGCCGGAAAACGCTTCATTAATGCCGTGAGGCTGGCCAGTCATCTGGCCAACGTGGGGGACGCCAAAACGCTGGTCATCCATCCCGCCTCCACGACTCACCAGCAACTAAGTCCGCCGGAGCGGGCCGCCTCCGGCGTAAAGGAAGATATGATCCGGGTCTCGGTGGGTCTGGAACACATCGATGACATCCGGGACGATTTTGAGCAGGCACTTAACACAGCAACCGGAATTTAAACAGGAGGATTGGTTGGAATGATTGTATTGAAATTTGGAGGAAGTTCTCTGGGCGATTCACGGCGAATTGGTCAGGTGGTAAACCTTATTGGTCAATACGACCTGCAAAAGCCCCTTTTGCTGGTGGTTTCCGCCCTGGAAGGGGTGACCGATCGGCTCATTGAAATTCACCGGGAGGCGCTTTTCCGGCCGAAAACGGCATTACAAAACTTGCAGCGTCTTTTTCGGGAACACGAAACGGTGCTAAACGCCCTGGTGAATTCCGATTTGCTACAACGGGTAAAGAAGGAATGGGCTCAACTTTTTCAGGACGCACAGGCGGTGTTAGAAGAGCCGTTCGAAACGCCCGACGAGGCAGTCGCCCGGCGCGACCGTCTGGTAGCTCTGGGAGAAAAGCTCAGCGCCCGTATTGTGGGGGCTGCCCTGCGAACCGCCGGATTCCCGGCTCGCTGGTTCGATGCCGATACCTTTTTAATCACCGACGAGCGTTTCGGTCACGCCGAAGCGGACTTGCCGGCCACTGCCCGGCAACTGCACCCTCTGCAGGAAGCGCTCTCCGCCGGAAAAATTCCCGTGGTTACCGGATTTATTGGGCGCACCCCGGACGGGCGCACAACGACCCTGGGCCGCGACGGCTCGGACTACACGGCCAGTATTCTGGGAGCCTTGTTGGGCGCTGTTCGCGTGGAAATCTGGACCGATGTCGATGGTATTCTTACCGCGGATCCGGAATGGGTGGAACACCCCTCGCTGCTTCCCCGCCTCTCTTATCAGGAAACGGCCGAGCTGGCCTGGTTTGGAGCCCGGGTGCTTCACCCGAAAACCATTCTGCCCCTGGAGCAACGCCGCATTCCCCTTCTGATCCGAAACACCTTCAATCCCGAAAGTCCCGGTACTCTGATTAGCGGAAAAACGCCGGAGACGAAAGCCGGAGTCCGTTCGGTGGTCTGCAAAAGCAATCTGGCCGAAATCCGAATCCGCTTTCGAGCCCAACGCAATTACTCCGCCCCGCTGGGACGCCTCTACCACTTGTTCGACGATTTTGAAGAGCAAATATTTGTGGGACCGCTGGGAGCCACGGCAAATGGACTCCACATTCTCATTAATCAGTACCGCAAGGAGAAGTTTCTGCAGCAACTCCAGACGACATTTGGCAGCGAAATTGAAAAAGGCGTACTGCGATTCGAAATCGGTGCGGAACAACAGGGTTTAATTACCTTTATCGGTGCCGGACTGGTAAGCCGGTTGAATCTGGCCGATCGGGTTTCCCGAACGCTTCCGGCATTCTCGCGCCCGGTTTCGGTGTTCTCTTACAGCAATACCGAAACTCACGTGGCGTTTGTGGCGCCCCAGACCCACTTGCGCGACATAATGAACCGACTTCACCACGCCTTTTTTAGCGAAACCTCGGCGCTGCACCTCATTGTGGCCGGACCAACCGGGCAGGTGGGCAGGCACCTGTTGAAATTGCTGCGCCAGGCGGTGGAAGAAAATCCCCCAACACCGCTCCGCACCCTGCAGATCGTGGGCGCAATCAACCGCAGTAAAATGCGCTGGAATCCTGCCGGTTTGTCCTGGTCCGAGGTGGAAGAATTAAACCGAACATCCCGGCCGGCGGACTGGAACCGCTTTCTGCAGGAGATAACAGATCCTCCCGTTCACCCGTTAATTTTCATCGATTGCACCGACAGTTCGGAAATTGCTCGCCACTACCTGGAATTACTCCGCCACGGGGTTGGCACTATTACCGCCAATAAAATTGCCAACACGCTGGATTATTCCTTTTACCAGGAATTGCTCCGCACCGCCCGGGAGAAGCGGGTTCCTTATTCCTATCAGACCACTGTGGGTGCCGGCACCCCGTTTATTCGAACCATCCGGCAATTGCGCGAGAACGGAGAGAGCATTCACCGCCTGGAGGGTCAACTTTCCGGAACCCTGGCTTATTTATTCCACCATCTCAATCGCGGAGAATCGTTCTCTCGCATTGTGCGACGGGCCCGGGCGGAAGGGATTACCGAACCACACCCACGGGTTGATTTACAGGGCACCGATGTGGCCCGCAAGCTATTAATTTTACTGCGGGAGAGTGGATTGGAAATCGAATTGAACGACATTGTTGTAGAAAGTCTGGTACCGCCAGAACTGGTTTCGGAGGAAGATCCGGACATTTTTCTGGAGAAATTAAGTCGGGCCGACGCCTTCTGGAACGCCCGGGTGGCCGCCGCCCATCGCAACGGAAAGGTGCTCAAATATCTGGCGATTTACGATCGGGAAGGGGCGCGGGTAAAGGTAAGCGAACTCTCGGCTTCCGAAGCCGCCACCTGGCCGGAGGGGCTGGGAAACCAGCTCCGCATTTACACCAGTCGCTTTGCAGAAAATCCCCTGGTGATTCAAGGCCCCGGCGCCGGACCGGAATTTACTGCCCGGGGACTTTTCGGAGAAATTCTGGAAGCCTCCCGGCAGGTTCTGCACAGCTGTCCGGAACCGCTTCCGGACTCGGCCTGAGGCAGGGGGGAATCCCAACCAGTCAATCTCTAACAGCAAAAAGGACCCCAATCATGAAAACAAAAGCGAAAAACCTTTTTACTCCGGTTTATTTCAAATTAAAGGAAACGCCTTTCCGCCTGGAATTTGGCGGAATACTGGATGAAGTGGTGCTGGCCGTAGAGGCGTACGGACGGCTGAATCGCCAACGCAGCAACGCGATTCTGGTGTGCCACGCCCTGACGGGCAGTTCCCATGCGGCGGATTGGCCAAACTGCCTGTTAGAAACCGCCCCGCCGTCCGGAAGCGAGATATTGCCCGCCAACGAACCTTCTTTACTCCATCGCATTCAACACTATCCCGGCTGGTGGAATGGGATTATCGGCTCGGGCAAGGCGCTGGATCCGGAAAAGTACTTCCTGATTTCCATCAACATTCTGGGAAGCTGTTACGGTTCCACCGGCCCGCTAAGCCTCAATCCGGCCACCGGAGCACCCCACCGGCTCGATTTCCCTCAAATCAGCGTGCGAGACATGGTACGCGCCCAGCAGCAAGTGGTGCGCCTGCTGGGAATTGAACGGCTTCTCAGTGTGGTCGGCGGATCGCTGGGCGGCATGCAGGTCCTGGAGTGGGCGGTGATGTTTCCAGAAATGGTGGAGAGCTTCGTTTCCATCGCCACCGCTGCGGCCCATTCTCCCTGGGCTATTGCCTTTAATGAAATTGCCCGACAGGCAATTGTGAACGATCCGCACTGGCAGGAGGGGCAATATCAACATCCGCCGGAAAAAGGTCTCGCTCTGGCCCGGATGGCCGCCATGATTTCTTACCGCAGCCACCCCTCTTTTTCCCGGAAATTTTCCCGCCAAATGCTGGAGGGTGTTGACCTTCCGGGCACCCATTTTTCCAACCGAACTTATTTTCAGGTGGAAAATTACCTCCATTACCAGGGAGAGAAACTGGTTCAGCGTTTCGATGCCAATACCTACCTATACCTGAGCCGGGCGATGGATTTTCACGATCTTGCGCGCCGGCGGGCACCTTTGCCGGAGGTGCTGGCCCGCATCCAGGCACCCGGATTGTTCATCGGAATCAGCTCCGACATTCTTTACCCGCCCCGGGAACAACAGGAAATGGCCCGGAGGGTCCCCGCCGCTTCCTATCGAGAAATCCAATCTCCCCACGGTCACGACGCCTTTCTGATTGAATTCGAGCAGTTAAATCGGTTCATCGGCGAATTCCTATCCGCCCGGCTCCGCGCCAATAGCACTCCGCTGTCGGATTGGTTCCGCAGTAAAAACAGCGGTTATTCCTGATTTCCCGGCGGGAAATCCGCTTTTCCCTTTTTTCGAAAAACCGGGATCAAATCCGCATTCCCTTTCCTGCCTTTTTCCAAACAAAGAAAGAAAACTTTTTTAATCTGGCAAATTTCCGGCAAAATTTTTTAATTATGTAAGGTAGAAGCCGTTTCTCTTGAGCACCATGGCGAAGAGCAGAAATAGATACTGCCCGATTTGTAAGCAGCATCAAACAAATCACTACTCAGGAGGAGGTTGCATGAAAATCCATTCCATCTTTTTTACCTTTTTCTTCTTTGTGGCGCTACTGACAGCCCAGGAGAAGCCAGCGGACAAATTCAGCGGTTACATGTTCGGAGATTATTACTGGGTGGTTTCGCACCACAATTCGGACATCGAGAATTCCAACGGTTTCTGGTTTCGGCGGATTTATTTTACCTACGATCACCGCATTTCCCGCTCGCTTTCCACCCGTCTGCGGCTGGAAATGGGTTCCCGGGGCGATTTTTCCACCAATTCCTCCGCCCTGATCCCCTTCGTGAAAGATGCCTATTTAAAATGGACCGTTAACGCCCATCATCAGGTGTACCTCGGCATTTCCAGTCCGCCCACTTTTTACCTGGTGGAAAAATTCTGGGGATATCGATTTCTGGAAAAAACTCCTCTGGATTTGCAACGCTGGGGTTCTTCAAGAGATTTTGGCGTCATGATGAAAGGGGATTTGCTTTCCAGCGGTAAAGTGCGCTACCACTTCATGCTGGGTAACGGCAGCGGAAACAAGTCGGAAGTAAATACCGGGAAGAAATTTTCCGCTGCGATTAGCTATTACCCTGACCGCCATCTGGTTTTGGAAGTGTACGGAGATCGGGACGAGCGGTGCGGTGCGGAAGTCTGGTTCACTTACCAGGGGTTTCTGGGCTACCGGTCGGAGAAAGTGCGTTTCGGGCTGCTCTACTCCCACCAGCTTCGGCAATTAAACGACCACCGGGACGAAAATCTGGACCTGGCTTCCCTGTTCATTACCGCGAAGATTCACAAACAATGGGGCCTGGTCGGACGAATCGATCGGCAGTTCGATCCCAACGCCCGGGCGGAGAGCCAGGTGTATTTACCTTTCGATCCGAATTCGAAATCCACTTTTTTTCTGGGAGGCATCGATTTTATGCCTCACCCGGCGGTTCACCTAATGCCCAATGTAGAGGTGATTGTTTACGACGCGGACGAAACCGGGCATTCGCCAAAAACTGACTTCATTCCCCGGGCTACCTTTTTCTACATTTTCAAATAAGATTTGACGAAAGACTTCACGACAGGGAAGAAATGTTCACCAGGCTAACTCCAACGCCCGGCAAAGAAAGCGCATCAACGGAGCCATGGTCCGGCAGGCCTCGGCGAATATTTGTAAAAAATCGTCCTGGCAGGCAGTGGCCTCGTCAAAATAAACCACGGCGTAGAAATCTTTCCGTTTGAGGTCGTTGACGAACGGATGTTCCGGATCAAAACCGCGCGGAGGGCGTTTCAGGGAATCGCCGCCCAGACGGTAAGCGGAATTCTCCCGGGTAAATGCAATGGCTTGCTCCCATTCGTCCGGATGGTCGGCAATAGCCCGGCGAATCCGGAATAATGCCTGGCTGTCCGGATGCCAGGAACCGGCCGCCACCAGCACCTCTCCCGGCTCCAGGTGCAGATAAAATCCCGGCGCATGGGCATCTTTGGCCAGCTCGTGGCGGAACTGAATACCCACATGGGTCTTGTAGGGCCGTTTGTCCCGGGAAAAGCGCACATCCCGGTAAATGCGAAACAGCGAACCGCCCACCGGTCGGGGATCGGCCACAAAATGAGGACTGATTTCTTCCAGGTAAGGTGCAAACTCTGCAATAAACTTCATCGCGGGCTGGCGTACAATCTGCTCGTAGCGCTCTTTGTTGGCCTGAAACCATTCCCGATGGTTGTTCTCTTTTAATTCCCGAAGGAAGTCGAATAAAGCGCAGGAAAAATATGAGGTGGTGGACATGGCGAACATCATGGGTCATTTATATTCAACATCACTACATTTCTCTGTTATCTAAGCTTTGCAGCTTGCCACTCATAGTCATTTATTGTTGTCACTACAATTTTTTCGTAATCAGCATTCTTGATTTTGAATTTTGTGCTGAATATAGGGGCTTTGTTTGTTTTTTGCTAAATTAAGAATCTACCCCTTCAATTGATTGAATTTAGTCTTCACCTCTTATTCGTATTCGTTTTTCTTCAACAATCCACAAACGTTTTTCGATAGGTTCTTGTGAAAGGGTTTTTATCAGATTATTTATAATACTCAAAACATGAAATTTATCCTGTCGGGCGAGCCGGAGAACGATAATTCCTATGCATTCCTTTTGGTGAATAGGTCCGAATATCTGCAAAATCCGTATCCAGAGTGATTAAGATTTTTTCTTCTTTAATACAAACGGAAAAAATGTCCCGCTCAGATTTTCCACCCAGGTTTTGTTCCAATACAGTATGAGTATCGTGACCTGATTCGCGGAGCAGTTTTGCGACTTCAACCGGTAAGTTTTCATCAATTTTGAATTTCATGGTTGCAGTGCTTTCTATTATTCGGGTAAAGGAACAACTCGTTCTTTTGTCACTTCTGCGGCATAGGCAATAGCAGCCAGGATGGCTTCGCGTGTAAGCGAAGGGTATGAGCGCAAAATTTCTTCGATCGTCATTCCT
>JAJRXE010000297.1 GCA_024276455.1 Calditrichota bacterium | reverse complement strand
TTTTCATCATCCAGGTTGCAAAGTTCGAGACGCCCGGTAAAATCCCCAGCAGGGTGGGAAACGGCATGGTAATCGGAAGCTTCAGCATGGGCATAGCCATGTTCAAGGCGGGGTTCCCCACCGTGGAAACCCGCAGGCGCTTCACCATTTTTTTCAGCAGGGCATTCAAACCGAAAAAGGTGAAGAACAAATTCGCCTCAATACCTTCCATTCGTGCGCCGTTGGCCATAATTAATCCCGGATAGACCCCTTCCAGAGAGCCTTGAGACACAATGATCGACACTTTCTGGATTTTTTCGGGTTTGTTTTCTGCCATGTTTCTCTCCTTTTTCTATTTTAGAAAGGTTTTTAGACACAACCTTCCGGTTTGCCCAATCCGGCGATTTTGGCCGCTTTTTTGGCCGGCGCACCCGGGAACAGTTTGTACAAATCGGCCGTCGGAATGCCACCCACGTTCTTCATCCGGCGAATGGAGGGAATCTGACCCCGTTCTTTGAAATCTTCCCGCATGAAACGAATCACTTTCCAGTGCATGTCGGTCAGTTCTTCAATTCCCTCTTCTTTGGCAATTTCAGGTGCCATATCTTCAGTCCAGTCATCCGGGTTTACCAGAAAACCTTCGTCGGTAACTTCTACGGTTTTTCCTGCATATGTTTTGGTCGGCATAATTATTCCTCCTTCTTGCTTGGTTGAGCGATTAAATTATTTTCTCCGTTATTGCCCGGATTGGCCATATTTTTCATAAACTGAATCACGAAAGCGATCCCACGCTTCATCTCCGGCTTGCGTAATTCTTTTAGCAGAGACCAATAGGAAATATCGCCTTCCACCTGGACATTCAGGTAGCGGTAGAACGACACGGCGTTGTTCATCATACCCAGCATTTCCGGTTGGGTCATATTCTTCACCGTTAAAAGAATGGATGCGATATTCTCTCGCAACTGCCGTACATCGTCCGGAGAGAACGAGGTGACTATGGTATCGATGATTTTGAGGGCTTCTTTCAGGAACTCGAAGTAACCTTTCTTCTCGAATTCCGCCAGGGTTTCCAGCAATTCGTCGAACATATCTTTGGTAAGCGGTGCCGCGTCTTTGAAAAAGTCCGCCGCACTCTCCAGCTGATTCATGACCCCGATAATGTTGCGGGTGTTGCGCAAAATCTTCTTCAGCAGGTACAGGATATCGGAACTGTCGAAATGATGGGCCACCTCGTCCAGCTCTTCGGTAGCCACCTGAAAAACATCCTTACCGATTCGGGTCAGGTCTTCCTTGAGCTCCTGGATTTCCCGCTGACGGCGCTCGTAATCGCGCATTACCGAGGTGAGAAAATCAAGCTTTTCGTTTATTTCCTGAATCTGTTTTTCGATGTTTTTATTTTCCATGATCATTGCCTCTTTCCTGCCATGTTCATTTGTGCTTCAATGGGCATTTCGGAACCCTTCAACAGCAGGTTCCAGTACACCCAACGGAACATCATTTTGCCCCAGTGATTCATGCGGGTTTCTTCTAACAACGAAAACGGACCGATTCCGGGAAGCGGATATTTCCCCGGCAACGGTTCTACATCGTAATTGAAGTCAATCAATATTCCCTTGCCAAAACCGGATTCAATGAAACAGTTGGCATGCCCGTCGAACTTGGGCAACAACGGTCGTCCGTCAATGGCACGCAAGAAATTCTCGTAGAGCACTTCGGCCTCAAAATGGGCCACTGAACCGGCTTTGGAACTGGGCAAATCGGTCGCATCGCCAATAACAAAAATATTCTCCCACTTCTTGGATTGGAGGGTGTGCTTGTCAGTAGGGATAAAGTTCAGATCGTCGCCCATTCCCGAACGGGCAATGACATCCGCCCCCATGTTGGTAGGAATGGTGACCAGTAAATCGTATTCCACTTCGCGTTCGTCCCAGGAAACAATCTTGTTCTTCCCGGCATCCACGCGGGCAATATTAAAGTCCGCCGTCAGATGAATATTCTTCTTTTCCAGAAAATTGCCCAGGAACTTAGCCGCCCGCGGTTTCGTAAAGGCACCCGGCAGCGGAGTCACGTACTCGATCTCCACCTTGTCGCGAATCCCCTGTTCGGTGAACCACCAGTCGGCCAGAAAAACGAACTCCAGCGGAGCAACCGGACATTTAATGGGCATTTCCGCCACATTGACCACCAATCTTCCGCCTTCCCAGTATTTCAAATACTTGGCCAACGCCAGGGCTCCATCGGGGGTGTAAAAATCGAAAATGTTCTGACGCCACCCACCGCCATCCAACAATCCTTCAATCTCAGCCGGATTCACCCGACTGCCGGTGGCAATGATTAAATAATCGTAAGGCAAAATTTTCCCGTTGCTCAACTTCACCTTGTTGTCATCGGGCATAATCTGCTCAATTTCCGACATGATCACTTCCACTCCGGGAGGGAAAAAATCTCGCTTGGGTTTGATGATATCTTCCCTGGTGTAAATCCCAAAAGGAATGAACAAAAATCCGGGTTGATAGTAGTGAATTTCTTCCCGGTCCACAATGGTAATTTCCCATTCACTCTTGTCCAACACCGGCGCCAGCTTATTCGCCATTATCGTCCCGGCCGTTCCTGCGCCCAGAATTAATAGCTTTTTCATTGATTACCTCACTTTTTAATCCCGTTAATTAACTTTTCTCTTTATCCTTATCCGGGCGAATATGCCCGTAAATCACCTCTTTCATTTTCGCACAGCTCAAGTTCATCCGGTACACCGGACAGGTCCGGCAATCCTGCCCCCGACATTTATTGCCCACATTCTGAATGACCCAACAGGGCGCCACCGCCTCGTAATACGCCGGACAACTTTTACAATCCTCATCCAACCCTCCCTTAAACTCCCAGCAGGGAATCAGGGAAAGCAACCGTTTGATTCCATTAATGTTTAAACCGTCTTCGGTAATCAGCTTGCGAATACATTGCAAGCGATCCAGGTCATGCAAAGAATAAAGCCGCCTGCCGGTCGGGGTCTTGTAAGGTAAAATTAACCCCTCTTGCTCGTACATGCGCAGGGTCTGTACCGCCACGTTTAACTTGCGGGCAATCACCCCGATTGTAAAAATTGGTTCATAGATGTCAATATTTCCGTCCATCATCATCACCTACAATATACAATAAAATTTATCTACAGTCAATAGTGTAGAATTCAAACTTCGTGCCATATAGCTTTGCCCCCTGGCAGAGAGACCTTCCATATTGATTATTAATGAGTTATGAGAATTTCATAATCAGCCGACCGGGTTACTGTTCGACGAATTTTTCCCACTTTTAGTAATTTTCCCGGACGAATTCTTATTTATGAAAAAATTCCTTTAGAGGGGGGATTCCTGCGGGTATTGATCATTATTGTACATAATTACCTATTTTTAAGCAATTTTTAAAATATTTCGCTGGCCGGGAGTAACTCGCTCGTCCCCCGGAGCCCCTCCACGAATAAAGCTGGAAACACCCCTTAAAAATGGTCCTGATCCGCCTGGCGGAGCGTTCCATCCGGGTGCCATTGCCGGAGGGCTTCTTCCAGATTGCGGCGGTTAATTTTACTGCGGTAAGCCTGCCAGACCACTTTCCCATTCCTGAAAAGCAACACCTGGGGAGATTGGTGAGGGACACCGCTTTCCTGAGCAATATATTGAGACAGATCCCGATTTTCGATGACCAGCACCCGGTGGCACTCAATCCCATCATTCTCGGCGGCAAACTGTTGAAAATGTTTCCAGGCCACCGTCGAATAGGGACAGCGAGTGGAATGTTTTAATAAAAATACCGGAAGGCGGGAACTCTCCTCCAGCATCCGCTGGTATTCAGTTCGGGTGGTCAGGTCGGAAATTGTGGTGCTCGACTTATTGTCCATCGCTCCCTCCATGAAAATTCTCAATAAAGAACAGTTGCAACCACAAGGGAGCAAACCGGGCAAACCACCAGCTTCCTTTGTTGAAAATTCCCGGGACAATCATCTTCTTTCCTTTCAGCAACCCCCGATAGCCAATGGCTGCCACTTTCTTCGGGGAATGCATGAGGAGCCTGGCAAGCGGATGCATTCGTACCCCGGCTCGTTGCTGAAATTCCGTTTTAGTCGGTCCCGGACACAGCACCGAAACCGTTACTCCCTGTCTGCGAACTTCCCGACTTAACGCAAGGGAAAACGAAAACACATACGCCTTGGTGGCATAGTAAACCGCCATGGTGGGTCCCGGTAGAAAAGCGGCTGTGGAAGCTACATTCAAAATATTTCCCTTTCCCCGCGCCACCATTCCGGGCAACACCAGTTTGCACAAGCCGGTCAGCGCCGCCACATTTACCTCAATCATTTGTAATTCCGTTTCCAGATCGCTGCTCAGGAACCGGCCTTGTAAACCAAAACCGGCATTATTGACTAAAATATCGATCGCCAGATTCCGCTCTTCCAAAAATTGCCCAATTTCCTTTACGGCAGTTGTTTGAGACAAATCCGTTGCCAGAGCCTCTACCGCCACCCCAAATTCCCGTTCAAATTCTTGTTTGCATCGCTTTAGCCGTTCCTCGTTCCGGGCAACCAGCACCAGATTGTATTGATCGCGGGCAAACAAGCGAGCGAATTCGTAACCGATTCCCGCCGTTGCCCCGGTAATTAAAACAGTTTCCTTCATGGATTTGCCTTTCTTTGTTTAAAATTTTCCTGTAACCCGCGCCAACTTTACTAAGCTGGAGCCACACCTCGTTTACCGCTCCGAAAGTTAAACAAATTAATATTTTTACGTTCTAATTTTAGAAGAAAATTATTTTTAAATTTTTCGTTTGAAAACAAAAAAATAATTAATTTACTTAGATTTATTTTGGGGCTTTGCTGCAAAGGCCGCGGAGCGATGACAATTGCTTGGACGAAAGAATAATTGGTCGCATAATCAACAAGGGAATCAACCATGAAATTGAAACTGCACTGGCAAATTTTTATCGGCCTGGCTCTGGGAGTTTGCTTTGGTTTTTTATCCCGCTGGTTAGGATTTCAACCGTTGGTGGTAGAAAAAGTTTCCATTCTGGGGACCATTTTTCTGCGGGCACTGCGAATGATTATTGTCCCCCTAATTGCCTCGTCGATCATCTCCGGGGTTACCAGTATTGGTTCTCCGGAAAGTTTCGGTCGCCTGAGTTTAAAAACATTGCTCTATTACATTACCACCAGTTTACTGGCTATTCTCACCGGCCTTTTTCTGGTTAACATTGTTCGCCCGGGGGTCGGAGCGCAATTAGGGTTTCAGGAAATTCCAGAAGGGCTCCATGCCGGGGCAGCCAAAATTGGCGACACTTTATTAAACATTATTCCCACCAACCCCATCGCTTCGCTGGCTCGAGGCGATATTCTTCCCATTATTTTCTTCTCGCTCCTGTTTGGATTTTTCATTAGCCGCTCCCGTGAACCGTACCGTACTCAGCTGACCGATTTTTTTAACGGTATTTTCCAGGTTATGATGGGGTTGACCCATTTCATTATTCGCTTCACACCGATTGGAGTTTTTGCCCTGATCGCCAAAATTGTCGCCCAGACGGGTTTTGGCGTGTTTGGTCCCCTGGGATCGTACATGCTGGTGGTGATGAGTGCGCTGGCTTTTCATGCGTTTGTCACCCTGCCCACCCTCCTGGTGGTATTGGGGCGGATCCATCCGGTGAAACATTTCCGCGCCATGTCCGCTGCTTTGATGACAGCTTTTTCCACCGCTTCTTCGTCGGCCACCCTGCCGCTGACTATGGACTCAGTGGAAAACAACGCCGGGGTGTCTAACAAAA
This sequence comes from Calditrichota bacterium, assembly GCA_024276455.1. GTDB lineage: Bacteria > Calditrichota > Calditrichia > RBG-13-44-9 > RBG-13-44-9 > JAJRXE01. Next base: position 19,321 of record JAJRXE010000297.1, on the reverse strand, counting down.
TTTCCAGTTTCGTGCTGCCGCTGGGTGCCACCATTAACATGGACGGGACGGCACTGTACGAATGTGTGGCCGCTATTTTCATTGCCCAGGTGTACGGAATTCACTTAAGTTTCTTTCAGCAGTTTTTGGTGGTCATTACCGCTTTGTTGGCGAGTATCGGAGCGGCCGGGATTCCCATGGCTGGTCTGGTGATGATCACCATTATTCTGCGGGCGGTGGGATTACCGCTGGAAGGCGTGGGAATGATTCTGGCGGTCGATCGCATCCTGGATATGATGCGTACCTCCGTTAACGTGTGGAGCGACAGTTGCGGCGCAGCCATCATTGCTACCAGCGAGGGCGAAAAAGATCTGAAAGTCAAACTTTAAACCGGAAAACCGGTTTACAACCGAACGAAAGCCTTTTCGTTCGCAAGGAAAAATATTAGCCTTCAATCCGATCGATTTCCCGCGCCAGTAAGAAATCCAGCTCGGTTAACCCACCGGCTTCATGAGTATGGTAGCGGATGCTCACACGATTGAACACGTTGCACATTTCCGGATGGTGATTGTACTTCTCGGCCAGCCCGGCCACCGTATTGAGAAATTTCATCGCAGCGGCAAAATCCTGGAATACCCACTCTTTCTTGATCGATTCCCCTTCCAACGTCCAGCCACGAAGGGTTTGCAATTTATTTTTAATCTCCTCTGGAGTCAGTTTTTTCATTTCTTCATCCACTTTTATGGTTTGCCCCATTTAACGTAGCCCCGCTTGATTGGTTCATTTAACCAAAGACTCAACAGGTGAAGAAAAACCGAATCTTAATTTGGGGAATTAAAAAATTTTTCTGGATTGCATCCGTGGCGATTTTCTTTGTATTCTGGCCGGACGGGATGAAACGAACCTCGTTTGTTAAAGGCGGGAAAAAAGAAACCAGTCCCACGGGACGGCAAAAAGTAAAAGGCAACCTGTTTTTCGCACCCGTCCGTAAAAAATCCCGGACGGTACAATCCGTCACGGAGCAACCCCCGCCCTTGCTTCTCTCAATCCGTTTGCGGCTCAAGCACCGCGCTGAGCTCAATGTAAAAAAGCCGGCTGACAAAACTCAAGCCGGCTTTTTTGTAAATCTATATTCATCCCTTTTTAAGATCCCTTTTTCTCCGTTGAAATTTTAAACGGAGCGTACAGGGGGCAAAATCTCACCAATCCGGTGATCAGGGGAATTAATCCGATTAATCCCCACATGGTTTTCGGTCCCCAGAAAATGAGCGACAGTAAGACAATTCCCAGAATAATCCGGAGCACCCGATCAATTCCTCCTACATTGGCCTTCATAACGACCTCCTCTGATTTAATTTATCCCCAGTGATTTAAGGATTTTTGCCGGGGCAGTAACCCCGACAAAATAAGCGGCAATTTTGCCATCCACAATCACTACGGTGGTTGGAGTCCCCATGACTCCAAACTGCTGCGCGGTCTCACGGTCTTTCATTACGTTAATGTGAATAATGTCTTTGAATTTTTCCTGCACTTTGGGCAACAGCTTCTCCATGGTGCGACAGGCGCTACAGGAGGGACTAAAAAAATAGGCCACCACTTTTCCCCGCCGCTGGATTTTCTGCCCCAGGCGGCCGCCAACCTTGGGGGCGGGCTTGCCCCGATAGCGCAATCCTCGCAACCGCACCAGGAGCTGCAATGCCACAAAAACGCCCACAATAATCAAAATAAAATAAAGCACTCCCGACATCTTTAACCTTGCTCCTTTTCCTGGTTCTTTTTAAACAAACGGGCATCCCAGCCCAGAATGAGGCCGAACAGCGCCCCGTATCCGGTGGAAATGTACGGATTGCTGGTTAACGGGCACGATCCGGTACGACAACCGATAAAATAGTAATATCCGTAACCAATAAGGGCCCCAATCATTATAAAAAACACCCATTTAAAAATCAATTTTTTCATCATTTATTTACCTTTTTCCTCGCGATTAATCACAATATCATCCTTACCCGGAAAATCGGCCAGTGGTCCTTTGCCCTCGTACTCGGCATGCTTTTCCGCTACAATGCGGTTCAACTCTCTAATAATTTCATCCAGATTTTGGATTCCTTTTTCTTCGGCATTCTCTTCCAGGGTTCCCCAGATGGGTTCTCCGCACACAATGCATTTAATCCCGTATTCCATGAGCGGCCGCACTAATTCCGGGTAGTTGGTCACAATTTCTTCGATCGTGGTGTCACGTTTAATCACCTGTTCCATCTCTTTCCTCCTGCAAAAATCGTTAACGTTCCACGGGAAATCCCTTTTTATTCCAATCGCGCATACCGCCAAGCACATTCACCACATGGCTGAAAGCGTGTTCGGCCAAAAATCGGGCCGCCACGCCGCTCCGATTTCCACTCCGGCAGATTAAAATTATTTCCCGGTCTTTCTGATCTTGGAAATCCTTCACCCAGCTCTCAATTTCCTGCAGGGGGAGCAATTTTGCTCCGGCAACATGTCCTAATTGACCAACGAACTCTTCCGGCGTTCTGACATCGATAATCAGGAGATTTTCACCCAATTCCATCCGCTGGTAAAGCTGATCGGTGGTAATTTCCGAATAAGCGGGATGCGTTGAATCGGACTTGCTACATCCCTGGGCTGCCAACAAAGCAAGCAGCAATACAAAAAAAACAAACTGTTTATTGGTAAACACTGTTTTCTCCTCTCAATTTGTTGGGATTAAAAACGGCAACGCTATCTGTTCGTGCCGTATTCCATCCCTGGGAATTGGATGCCTCGCTGGGAGGAAAGTTACACCGGCAAGGCGAACGCGACTTCCGGAACGCTCACCAATTTTCCCTTCGATTGACCATTTCCCACCTGCAAAGACTGTTTTAATCGATCCGGCGGGGACTGTTCCAATAAAACTGGGTTATTCCCCGGCGATTGGTTACCCAGATGTAATCTCCATCCAGAAGCAGCCGGAAACACTGATTGCTCAGCAGACCATCTTGCGTCGTAAATATTCGCCAGAATTGCCGTTCGCGATCGTACTTCAACAGCCCCATCGGAGAAGATACCCAGACGCTCTTTTCGTTTACGGCAATATCGAGAAAAGGTCCGCTAATATCCATGCCAATTTGCGGGAATCCCTCCCACTCGCCGGTTTTCGTATTTAGCCAGAACACGCCCCCCGGGGAAGCAAACCAGACCTCGTGCTTGAATGCCTCCACCGCCGTTACCGGCTGGTCCTGAATGGCCGCTTTGGTGATGACCACATTCCATTTGTTTTGTCCCGGCAGCCGGCGCAAAATCCCCCGATTGGTCGCCAGCCAGAGGGTGTCGTGTTGCGCAGCTATTTGATGAATAGTGGCCAGGCGCACGTTTTTGTCTTTGACCCGCTTAATGATCCCACTGGGAAGGTCCAACCAATTCAACCCGTTCATGGTACCGATGAAAAGCTTATTCCCCACCACGAGCAGATCGGTGACAAAATGGTCGTACAATCCGTCTTTGACGCCAAAATACTTCCAGCGATTTTTGCGTTTGTTGTAAAGTGCCAATCCGTACAGCGTGCCGAACCAGACGGAATCGGCGGTCACGGCAATCGCCCGGACATCGTCGCTGCGCAAGGTTGCAATGTACCGGGCACGAAAATATTCCCAGCCGCCGTCGCGATTTCGCCAGTGCACAATTCCGCTTCGTCCGCCGGGAAGAGGTTCGCCCCCAATCCAGAGATCATGATTCTGGTAGGCCATTGCCCGGGGAACGAAATGCAATAATCCCAGCGGCATGACGTCGATACGCCGCTCGTACCATCCGGCAACGCCCACCCCCAGTCCTTCGATGAGAAACCAGACCCGTTCCCAATCATCCCGCAAAAAACCGGTAACCGGATATTCGTCGAAATTGTCATCCACAATTTTCCAGTCTCCGGTTAAGGTGTAATATCCATTCACAAAAAAATCGGGCAATTGATTCAAATATTTTCTCGGATAAAACACGTCGTAGGCAATCTGCTGGGAATCGTTCGGAGCCGGTATGCCGGGGAATTTGTAATGCCAGGGAAACGCCTCGGACTGCCGGAGCCATTCTTGCTTCGAAGGAAGAAACACACAGGTATCTTCGCTGGTAATGGCCCAGAGGATACCGGTGCCATCGTCGTAAACCACCCGTTGCACGTAATTGCTGGCTAACCCGTTGCTGGTGGTAAACGGGTAATCCCAATATTTCTCGTAAATGTGGTAACGCAAAATACCACCGCCCCAGGTGGAAAAATAAATGTATTCGTTTCCTACCGCAATGGAGGTAAAGTTATTGGATTCCAGATAACTAATCCAATCGTCCAACTGGTAATGGGTGCGCCGTTCTTTTTCGGTGGCAAAGGTTGACCGGCGGACGTACTGCGACCAGACCGACGATCCCAAAAACAGCACCAATCCCACCACCCAGAGGACCATTTTCTCAGTCCGGAGGTAAGCACCTGTGCACCCAATCATGCTCACTCGCCCATTACTTTAATAATCACTCGTTTCCGCCGTTGCCCATCGAACTCGGCGTAATAAATTTGCTGCCAGGGGCCCAGGTCCAGATGCCCGTCGGTGATGGGAACAATGACTTCGTGATGAATCAGCAGGCTTTTCAGGTGGGCATCGCCATTGGTCTCCCCGGTGCGATGGTGGCGGTAATCGATGTTGAACGGCGCCAGTTTTTCCAACCATTCGTCAATATCCTGAATCAATCCCGACTCTGCATCATTTACGTACACGCCAGCCGTAATATGCATGGCGCTCACCAACACCATCCCTTCTTTCACACCGCTTTTCTGCACTACTTCTTCCACTTTGTCAGTAATGTTAATGTACTCTCGCTTGCGCGCGGTGTTAAACCACAAGTATTCCGTGGCGAATTTCATTCCACCGTCTCCTTTTGTTTTGAGTCTCTGCTTGTTCGCTCTAAAAGGTGAAATCGATTTACAATTTTATTCTGAACCGCTGCCGAACAGCGATAGGTAAACTGCACGCTATCTTCCAGGAATTCTTCCTTTTCCACCACGGCGCTGGCATGAATGTAAGCTATGAGCTTCTGTAAATGGTAAGGCACTCGAATTGTGCGCAGAACAAAATCCCGCTCAATTAACCGGACAATGGCACGTTTCAAAGTTTCGAACCCCAGATTCCGGTAAGCCGAGGTAAAAACCGAATCCGGATACTGGGCCTTGAGTCCATTCAGAACGTCCAGATCTTGTAGGAGATCAATTTTGTTGAACACCAGCAGAATCGGTTTCCGGTGGGCGTTCAATTCTTCCAGAACACTCATTACACTTTGCATCTGATGGCGAAAATGGGGATGGCTGGCGTCCACTACATGCAGTAAAAGATCCGCTTCCTGCACTTCTTCCAGCGTGCTTTTAAAGGAAGCCACCAACTGGTGGGGCAGTTTGCGAATGAAACCGACCGTGTCGCTCAACAGAATCTGGTGATCGTGGTTAAGTTGCACCCGCCGCACCGTGGAATCCAGAGTAGCAAAAAGCTGATCGCGCACCACCACTTCGGAGCCGGAGAGCTGATTCATGATGGTGGATTTACCCACGTTGGTGTAACCCACCAGGGCGACGCGAAAGATGTCTCTCCGGTTCTTGCGGCGCACGGCGCGCTGCCGATCGATTTGCTGCAAAGCGCGCCGGAGGGTCTCGATTCGGCGGCGCACCAACCGACGGTCCACCTCTAACTGGGTTTCGCCCGGTCCCCGGGTTCCGATGCCGCCCACCTGCCGGGAAAGGTGCGCCCACTGGCGGGTCAACCGCGGCAGCAGGTGCTGCAACTGGGCCAGCTCCACCTGGGTTTTGGCTTCCCGGGTGCGGGCATGGCGGGCAAAAATTTCCAGAATCAGGGTGCTGCGATCAACGATCTTGCGATCCAGTGCTTTTTCGAGGTTACGAATCTGGGCGGGACTCAAATCGTCGTCAAAAATGACCACCTGGGCGCCACTGCTCCGCACCAGCGCCTGCAGCTCTTCCACCTTACCGCTGCCCAGGTAATAAGCGGGGTGAATCCGGTCGCGTACCTGGGTAACGCGCCCCAGCACCTTCACTCCCGCCGTAGTGGCTAATTGTTCCAGTTCGTTCAGGGTTTCTTCGGAGGTCAATTCGGAGTGACCATTGAGGGAAATCCCGACCAGGATTCCCTTCTCCAGATTTTTCATTTCTTCACGTAAGCTCAACGACGCTTTTTCCTCACTCCTTCTTTTTTTATTTTTAAATGAAATTAAGCTAAAATTTTTACTTTTTTATACAAAAATTCCGGGGCAAAATCCGCGCCATTCGGCCAAACGATTGTATTGAGCTCCGAATTTAAACGAAATCGCCTAAAAAATTCTTTATCCTTCAGCGGTTCAAAAACTTCACCGACAAATTCGTTACTAAAATCAATTTCCCCTTCCGTCCCGTCTTCGAACCGGACAAAAATGGTATAGTTTTTCACGTATTTTGCTTCAATTAATTTAGGTGTCAATTTACCCCCTTGCATTTATTCTAATAGACCAATTTTTTTTAAAGGTTTACCTTCCTGCATTAAACGCCAATTTTCCAAAAGTTCACTCTTATGAAGTTCATACCACTCGATTACATGTTATAAAGCTCTTCTTGGAAATTGACCATTAATAATCCCCGTCAAAATCTCCATCGTAATTTCATATTCACCGTAAAATGCGTGAAAATGTGGAGGTTCATGCTCCCGGTAATACATGGCAATCACAATTCCTAAAAATCGCGAAATCTCGGGCATCTGCTAACCTAAATGTCACACACTGTCTAATTAACGGTCGAAGCGCCTTCAAGTTCCCCCGGCGGAGGTTGCTCTCGTCGGGAAGCGGTGTAGGCAACCAGCATTTCCAGCAACAACAATACGAATGCCGCCAGCAGCAAATAAGTCCACAATTCCACACCGTAGCGAGTGGCTATTACCACCTTCGCCACCTCCCGGGAAGGTTCAATCCACCACAATTGTGGATCCACTCTTTCCAGATCGGAACGGGAAAAATATTCGGCCACCGATTCCCGGGGCGAGACATTGACCGAATACACCAAAACGGTTTGATTGCCCGCCAGAACCCGGTAATTACCCGGTAAGGGATTTTGTTTGAAATTCAGAAAATACTCGTTGCCGCGGGCCTGAAAGTCGATTTTTTCTTCCACCCCATCGGGTCGCTGCAACACAAATCCCCCGGAGACGGCACGACTGCGGACTGTTGCGGCAAAGGGATATCCCACTGTTATGTTCATCCGTTCCTGTACCTTGCGGATGGCGGGGTAATACACCAGCCGATAAAATAGCGGAATCACAAATCCCCGGGTGGGCAAATTACTCCAATCCAGATTGAGTGGTGCGGCAAACAGATACACGCTCCCCCCGCCGTTGATTTGTTCAATTAATAACGGATCGCCATTGGCCAGCCGCATGATAATTCGGGCGCTTGAGGCGGGTTTCAGGCGGTAATAGGCGGCAAAATCGATGGGATTGAGCATGCGATTTTTCTCGAACAGTCCCTCGAAGATGGGATGGCTCCAATCCACTCGTCCCAACGAAACCACCGTCCGGGTGTCTCCCGGCGTGCCATTTCGGGAAAGAATCTTTCCGATTTTGAACCGTTCCAACAAATTGTTCATGGTGGCCGGAACAATATTTTCTCCCGGTAAAATTACCAGACCGCCCCCACGCTGAACCTGCTGCTGCAAGCGGTAAAACAATCCCTCCGGCAACGATTGGTCCGCTTCCAGAATCACCACATCGAACTCGTTGAAATCCAGACGCGACCAGTCGGCAATATGTGCCCGGGTTAGTTGAAACAATCCCTGGCCGATGGCCGGTTCTAAAACCAGCGGAACAAAACTTCGTTTTCCCGGCGCGGACGTCAGGTGCAGCACTCGAACATTTTCCGGAACAAAGAAATTAAAAAAGTAACGATTATCTTCCATCAGCGGATCATCTTCGCTCTCCACCATGCCGGTCACCCAACCGCCCTGCTGTATGGCCACCTGAAATGCCACCGTTTGCTGGGTTCCGGGAGCCAGATCTACATTTTTTTGAGCCACTCGATTACCGTTTAACACCAGAGAAATTAAAGAGTTGAGGTACTTTTCGGTGCTGCGATTGTGCACCACCGCTTCCACCCGAAAGGGCTGCATCTTTTCAATCAAACGATTTTCCACCCAGGCAGAATCCAGCGACAGATTTTCTTCGCTGGTTTGCGGAACCGGTAAGCAAAACAGTTTGATGGGAGGTGTCTTCCCGCCGGTTCCACCGGGGAACAAATCCGTTGGCAGGGATTCGTTTTTCTGAAAATCGGAAAGCAGATAAATTTCCCGGTTGGGAAATTCCGATCTTTTCAGAATGACCACCGCCTGGCGCAAGGCACCGGAGAGATTCTGCTGCCAATATCCCGGCTGAATTTCCTTGGTCACTTTCTGCCACAGCTGGGCGGAATACGGTTCGCTGCGCGCTAAAAATTGCAAAGGTTGAACGCCCAGCAGAACCGTTATTCGGTCGCCGCTTTTAAAGAGCGGTTCCAATTGAATCCAGCGCTGGCGGACTTTTTCCAGCAGACTGCCGGTCAGGCTTACGCTATTTAACGAGAGACTATTGTCGATAATGATCACCGCTTCGGTGGAAGAGCGACGGGGGAAAATACCGCTGCCTCGCTGTAAAGTGGGACGGGCAAAAGCCAGCACGATGAGCAGAATAATGAGGGTGCGCAAAATAAGCAACAAAAGTTGCCGTAACCGTAAGCGGCGGATTTCCCGCTGCTGCATCTTTTTCAGAAAATGGATGCTGCTAAAGGGAATGAGTTTGACTTTTTTACGATTTAACAGATGGATAATCAGGGGAATTAAACCGGCGGCAAGGGCAAACAGGACTGTTGGATTCAGAAAATTGAACATCTAAAAATACTTTCCCTCCAATTTCAACAGGGAAATTAACAGGAAATTGGAGGGAAAAGCAATCTAAATTCTTCAAGTTTGGGACCATCCCGGATTAAAGCACTTCAGCGGCTTTTTCGGCCGGACGCGCCAGCACCGCTTTATTACCTTTTACCACAATGGGCCGTTCCAGCAACTTGGGATGCTCGCTGGCGATGCGGGCGAATTCTTCCACCGTAAGCTCCTTTCCCCTCAGTCCCAGCTCTTTGTACTCCTTCTCCTGTTTACGGATAAAATCCGAAAGCGGCTGCCCGGACATCTTAATCACCCGCGCCAATTCGTCAGGATCGATTCCTTCTTTGAGGTAATCGTAAATTTCCACCTCCACACCCCGCTCCTGTAAATATTTTAACCCCTCGCGGCTTTTGCGGCAGCGGGGATTGTACCATATCTTTACCTTGTCCATCACGGTCTCCTGATTTTTTCCGTTTGATGCGACAGGAACAGACTTGTTACAGAGTATTTTCTCCGGCTAACTGGCTCAACCTTTCTCGAGTCCCAATCGTCGTATTTTCCGGAACAGGGCGGAGCGGTGGATTCCCAATAAATTAGCCGTCTCCTGGATTTTCCAGCCGGTCATCTTCAAGTGCCGCAGGATGTAATCCCGCTCAAAATCCTGCAGAGCCTGCTCCAGCGGTCCCGCTGGAGAGATGGGTACACCTTGCTCGGATTTCTGGTCTAACGCCAGTTCCACGTCTTGCGCTTCGATACGAGAATCTCGGGTGAAAATGGCAATTTTCTCCACCAGATTGCGCAGTTCCCGCACGTTTCCCGGCCAGGAATATTGCCTTAGCAGATTGAGTGCCTGGGGGGTAAAATCGACCAGTTTTTTGTTGTAAGTCTGAGCAAATTCCTGAAGAAAATAGCGACTCAACAGGGCAATATCCTCCCGTCGTTCTCGCAAGGGGGGGACATGAATTTCTACCACTTTGAGGCGGTGGTAAAGATCGGCCCGGAATTTCCCTTTCTCAACCATTTCCGGTAGATTCCGATTGGTGGCAGAAATAATGCGCACATCCACTTTGCGGGGATAGGGTTCGCCGAGAACCTCCACTTCGCCGTCTTCCAGGGTGGTGAGCAATTTGGCCTGCAGGCGGGGTTCCATGTCGCCAATCTCGTCCAGGAAAAGGGTACCGCCATTGGCCGCCACAAACTTTCCCACCTGATCGCGAGTGGCGCCGGTAAAAGCCCCTTTCTTGTGGCCAAACAATTGGCTCTCCAGCAATTCTCCCGGAATGGCAGCGCAGTTCAGCTTAACGAACGGCTTCCCGTTGCGGGCGCTTTGCTGGTGAATGGCGCGCGCCACCAACTCCTTGCCAGTGCCGGTTTCCCCGGTGATTAGCACTTTGGCATTCGAGCGGGCCACCTGCCGGATTAGCCGGAATATTTCCTTCATGGCCGGACTTTCTCCCAGTAGCGGAAATACTTCCTTAATCTGGGCCAGTAAATTTTCCTTCTCGGTGAACCAGGAACGCTTCTCCAGGGCGTTGCGAATGGTTATAAGCAGCCGGTCGGCTTCCAGCGGCTTTTCCACAAAATCGTAAGCACCCAGCTTAATCGCTTCCACCGCGGTGGTAATATTGCTCTGCCCGGAAATCATGATGATGGGGACAAGCGGTTTCTGATTCTGTAACTGTTTCAAGAGCGTAATTCCGTCCATGCCCGGCATCTTGACATCCAGTAAAACACAGTCAAAATCCTGCTGCTGAAAAACCTTTTCGGCTTGCAAGGGATTCGAAACCGCTTCCACTTCGTACTGCTTGTATCGTAAAAGATTGGCAATGGAAAGCAAAAAATTTTCGTCATCGTCAATGGCAAGAATTTTAGGCACGGCCCTCTCCTCCGATGTTTCCAATCGGCAACATGATTCGCACCACCGTTGCAAAATCTTTCCGCGAAACGATGGTAATCTCCCCCCCGTGATCCTCAATAATTTTCCTGGCAATGGTCAAACCCATTCCGGTACCCTCAGATTTGGTAGTAAAATAAGGCTCAAACACCCGTTCCTGTTCTTCTTGCGCTATCCCGGAGCCGGTATCGGCAATATCGATCTCCAGAAAGCTCTGAAATTGTTTATCCAAATACTGTGCCAGATTGGAAGAAATGAGAATCATTCCCTTTCCCTGCAGGGCATCGAGGGCGTTCTCGATGATGATCTGGAACACCATTTCCAATTGCTGTGGATCGGCCCAGAGACTATCGTGTTTTTCATCCAATTCTAACTGGATTTTTAGATGATCGTTAAAATAGGGGTTAAAGCGTTTTAGGGCATTCTCAACGGTTTCTTTCAAAGATATCAATTGTCGATTGGGTTCTTCCAGATTGCTGAACTTTAAAAAGTTGCGGGTCATCTCGCGCACCCGGTAAAGTTCCTGTAAGATCAGCTTAAAATCGCCCTCCAGAAAAGTAGCCTCCGGGTAAAGGTCAGCGATTTTCATCTGCAATGTTTGCAAACCCAATTGTACCGCTGATAGCGGGGTTTTAATATCGTGAGCCATCTTCTGCACCGTTTTACTCCACACCCGAATGCGGTCAGCTTGTAAAGCCAGTCGATTGTCCTGGATTTCCACCAAATACCCCAGAGGTAGCTTAAAATATCCCAGCAACGGTATGCCCTTGATAAGTCCTTCGAATGGATCGTCTTCCCTGGTAAACCGCAACTCTTTCTGTAGGGGAGTATTCCGTTCGATTAATTGTTGGACAAATTCTACCAGCTCCGGCCGCTCGGCAAAAGTCTCCCGGAACGATTCGCCGCTAACTACATGATGGTGCATCATTAACATTCTCTCCAGAACAGCATTAATGTGCTCCACCTCGCCACGGTGATTTAACAGACACATTCCGTTTCTTTCTCCCTGTAATATCGTTTCCTGAAATCGTTCCCGGAAAAGTATTTTGCGGGAAAAAATTACTGCCTGATTCAAAAGAGCAAAAATTGCTACAAACAATCCAAAAACAAGAAGGTAACGAAACACATAGAGGGGATTGGGATAATAATGAAAAAATAAAAGAGTGGTAGAATTCTGAAAAACCAGCTCTGGGGGTAACTTGCCTCTTTTTCGAATCTGATATTGCGGAAACAAACCCTCCAATTGGAAGTGAAAACCGGTTTGGTATTTAAACCCTTTTTCAAAAATCCAGATATTCCCGTCATTCACAAACAAATACTCCGGCTGAAGATCACCGTCCAGATCCATTTCCCCCCGGAAGGTACCCAAGGGTCCTTTAATATCAAACGTGCGAATCGTTTCCAGGCGATCATTCAATTCCACCAACAGCTCTTGTTGATCGGTCAAGTAAACATGATCCCGGCTTTTAAACGGGAGACTGATGATCCACCAATATTTTCCGGGAGCTAATTTTTTCTCTCGTAATATTTTCCCCTGGGTGTTCAGCAAATAAAGGGTGGGTGAAAGGTCCAGTGGGCCACGATAGTTCCACACGGCAGGTATGTAAGTATTTCCGGCAAAACGCCAGGGCTGGGCAACGAGCCAACTATAGCTGGGGGAAAACTTGCGAGGCGGAAAAACGAATTGCAACTTCCGATCGAACAAGAACAACCAGGAAGCATTATCCTGGAAGGGAAAAGGGTGGTGATAATTATCCGAGGCATGACTGAAGCAGTTAAGGATTTCGGGAGTTCCATCATCAAAAAAATCGAATAGAATCAGTCTCGAAAATTTGGAACCACCCATAGGTGAGCGGGCAACGATTTGCTTCTTTCGGACGCTAAAGGCAAACAATCGACGAGGTTGAAGCGAAAAACCGGTATTTACAAAGAAGACGACTTCGTCAAAACCGTCATCATCAACATCTTGCAGAAACCCATCAATGGATTCAATATCCCAGATTTTTCTTTTATTAGGATTGGGTTTGGGTGCTGCGGTTATAAACTGCCGATAAAGAAAAAAACGCTCCTTTTCCCGGATATCTAGACCGTACAAAAAAAGGGAATCGGCATTATGGGTGAAAAAGTATGCCTCGTCATGATGATCATGATCGAAATCACCAAAAATGACAAATTTGAACCACTCCTCCTGAAAATTCCACTGATCGATCAGATTTCCGTAATAAGTGAATACTTTAGTGCCGGGTTGATTCCCGACTACTTCTTTTTTTAATTCCACCTTCTCACTAAAACCATCCTGATCAAAATCATGGAAAAAATAGATTGCCGAGCGAGGCGTGGGGGTACGGCGGACATCAATCCGGTATTTATTTAAGGGAAGAGGAAGAACTAAAATCAGCAAAAGGGTAATCGCTAAAGATAGAACAACCAGCAGCAGGTAAATACCATAATAGGGTTTCCAGAGGCGTTTCCAATTTACCTCAGAATCAGATGATAATTTTGTCATTTCCCTATTGCGTTAATTTTCCATGCCTTAATCAGTTTTTAAAGGATCCGAATCAAAATCCAGAAATATTATCGACTCACCCCGGGAAAATTAAATTCAAATTAATCTAAAATTTCCCCACTGCTTTTTCAACCTTTTTTTGGTTGCGCCGGTGCAACATTAAAAATCCGGAGTTGCCGAAGGGCAACATCGTCTGATTGGTCAGTATGCTACTTATTTGAAATAAACAACCCAAATAAAACGCTCAAATGCTTTGAATTTAATCAAATTAAAAAAAATCTTTATTAGCATTCAAAAAGAACAATCCACAAAGAAATTTTATGAAGACATTGGCATGGAATATGAAAAGAATGGTACACACGGTTAAACAAAGGAGAATAGTCACATGGAAGGGATTGTAGTTATTATCTGGTTTATGTTTATATGGGATTCCTGTTCCTGATGTCCTGGGCTTATCGCTCGGGGAAAAAACTGGGGTCCAAATTGGAACATAGAATAAAAAACAAAACAAAAGGTCAATCATTGTAATGTAGTATTATTGCTGAGCCAACATATCGCTTCAAGGCACATTTTTAATTTACAGAATTCAGGAGGATAAAACATGAGTGATAGTCGCGCTTCTCAAATTGCAACTTCTTCCATTCCGGAAAATTATTACGGGGTTAAAGGTTGGCTATTATTTTTTGTTATTTCCATGACCATTTTATCCCCTTTGTACAACGTTTATGAATTAATACAAATTTCTGCTTTGGGAAGTTCAAGCGAATTAGAAGTTGTATCGGGGATTATCTTTTTTGCCATTATCATTTCTGAAATTATTGCCATTGTTAGTACCGTTCATATTTTCAAAAAGAATCCTAAAGGCATTAAGTTAGCCAAGGCTTATTTATTATTCTGGATTGCGGTTTCTTTTCTTCTTTTAATCGTTCCTTTGATTGGTTTTGTCAGTATCATTCGAAACTCCATTGTAGCGTTCATTTGGCTGAAGTACTTCAACAAATCGAAGAGGGTAAAAGCGACTTTCAATTTTTGAATGAATTTGTCTTCTCTTAAATGCAGTTTATTCCGACCAGCAACGATTTTTATTTAAACATGAGGTGTGGTAAAATGAAGAGATACAATTTAATCTTTATTTCATTACTAATTCCAGTCCTTCAAATCTTGGCTCAGGAGAATGTTAAATTACAACTCGTCGGACGATACGACACCAAAGGGTATGCTCGGGATGTTTTCGTTTCCGGCATTTATGCCTATGTAGCCGATGAATCCTTTGCTCCCAATCAGGGAGGCGGCTTACGAGTCATCGATATAAGCAATCCCAATTCTCCGATTCAAGTTGGTAGCATTGACATTAGCGGCTCAGCAGAGGCCGTAGACGTGAGCGGCAGTTATGCTTTTATTGCGGACTGGTATTACGGTTTACGAGTGATCGATGTAAGTAATCCCCAGACACCAAATGAAATCGGAAATTACGATACGAAAGGGAACGCCGCTGACATAGAAGTTTCAGGCAGCTTCGCTTATGTAACCGATACAAAATATGGATTAAGAATAATTGACGTTAGCAATCCCGGTACACCTCAGGAAACAGGATATTATTACCCACCAACGTTACAGAGGGGAATATTTATTAAAGGGAATTATGCCTATGTGAATTCAGGCAAAACCTTAAGAATTCTTGATGTAAGCGATCCAACGGTACCACGGGAACTCGGATTTTACACCACAAATTACGAAATCCACGGTATTTTTATTTATAACAATTACGCATTTCTTGCCAATGATGTGAACGGCCTTCTTATTCTTGATATTAGCAATCCGGTAAACATTTCCGTAATTGGACAATATACCCCTTCCTCTTTCTCTGCGTTCGATGTCTATGTTGCGGGCAACTACGCCTATGTTACCAGTTCTTACGGAGGACTGCATCTGGTGGATATTTCGAATCCTTATTCTCCCAAGCCGGTTTCGGCCTATACACTCTATGCCCCTTCCTGGGGTGTTTTTGTTTCGGTAAACTATATTTATGTCGCTACGCATAATCTCGGCTTATATATTTTAAAATTGGAAAGCATTACGGATATAGAACAAGACAAAAATATTTTACCTCAGCAAATAAGATTATTTCAAAACTACCCCAACCCCTTCAATCCCACCACCACCATTACTTACGAGCTTCCCCGAACCTGCGAAGTTAACGTGACCATCTACAACACCCTGGGTCAGAAAATTCGAACGCTGGTGCGTAAGCAACAAACGGCCGGACGATATGAGGTGATGTGGGATGGCAGGGATGAAAGCGGGCAGGAAGTGGCTTCGGGTGTTTATATCTACCAGCTGAGGGCAGGGGAATTTGTACAAACTAGGAAGATGATTCTGATGCGGTAGGTAATTCTCCCGGTAAAATCACTAAATATATGAACAGGCAGGTGTTCAGAGCTAAGAGCCTGCCTTTTACATTTCAATCTGGAAACATTTTGACCAAGATGTTGCTAATGGGCAACGTAAATGACATCCGCCCGACAATGTGTTTTGTTTGTAACCTATTGGTTATTATTCTATTATGGCCATTAAAAGTTCTATTGGCATTAGTTTTGAAGACTACTTTGAAAATATTGCAAAATGAAGCAGGAGGAATAAACATGGTACGGATTGCCCAAAAATTCTTTTGGTTTACCTTCTTGGGATTAATTGTTAACGGTTTTACCCAGCAAAGTTGGAATGTTGATTATGTTGGTGGGTATCATCAATTTGGTTATGTTCATAATGTTATTATTGATAATAACTATGCTTATGTATCCACTGTTTCTGGCATGGGAATAATTGATATTAGTGATCCAGAACATCCCTTATGTATTAATTTCCATTTAACACCTGGAAAAGCTTATGATGTTGATTTAAGTGATACTTATGCCTATGTAGCTGATGGGCCTTCTGGGATACGTATTATTGATGTGAGTGATCCTTATAATTTACAAGAGGTTGGTTACTTTAAAACACAAGAGGTTACAACTGATGTTGCCGTTAGTGGCGACTATATCTATTTAGCCAGTTATTATGATTTGCTAGTCGTCAATGTGAGTAACCCAGCTAACCCATTTCAAGTAAAAGATTTTAATGTAAATGATTATATTTATGGCCTAACTGTAAAAGGAAATTTCCTCTATGCACTATATGGTAATCATGGTGTGCGAATATTAGATATTAGTAATCCTTCTAATCCAATACAAATAGGTTCTTTTGGTGTACAAGGCACAGCTCAGGGCATTGCAATAAGGGGCAACCATGCTTATGTCGCTGCTGGTGGAGGTGGTCTTCATATCTTCGATGTGAGTGATCCTTCCAAGCCTCAGGAATTGGGGTATTGTGATACTCCTGGAAATGCCACAGGTGTAGCGATTAATGGCAATTATGCTTATGTAGCAGATGGTAAATTTGGAGGACTACGCATCATTGATGTTAGTGATCCGGGAAATCCACAAGAAGTAGGTTTTTTAGATACTCCCGGGGACGCAGCCAGCATTACTATAATGAATTACAACGCCTATGTTGCAGATCGTGCAGGAGGGTTACGTATTATTCATATTACCGATCCGATAAATCCCACAGAAATTGGATTTTGGGACATTCCAGAATATGCAAATAAGGTTATTGTTAATGAAACTTATGCATATTTAGCAGTTTCTTCAGGTCTCCAAATTTTCGATGTAAGCAGTCCATCGAATCCACAAGAAATTGGTTTTTATAATACACCGGAGAACGCTCGAGGCATTGATATCAGCGGTGGTTATGCTTTTCTTGCTGATGGGGCTTCTGGTTTACGTATAATAGATATAGACAATCCATCTAATCCATATGAAGTAGGATATTACGATACACCAGGTAACGCATGGGGAGTCGCTGTAAGCAGCAACTATGTATTTTTAGCCGATGGAGAGTATGGTTTGCGGATTATAGATGTAAGTAATCCATCAAACCCAAAAGAAGTAGGATATATTGATACGCCTGGTGAAGCCAAAAATATTTATGTTTTTGGGAGCTATGCTTATGTTGCCGATGGTAGTGCTGGCCTACGGATCATTGATGTGAGTAACCCTTCAATTCCAATTGAAGTGGGATACTATGCAAATAGCCGAGTTGAAGATGTTATAGTGAATAATGGATATGCATATATAGCAAGCTGGTATTCCGGGGTTAAAATCCTCGATGTCAGTGACCCGTCAAATCCACAAGAGGTTGGTTCATATGATTCCGGAGGATGGGAAAAAGGAGTCTTTGTTGATGATAATTTTCTTTACATAGCCAATGGATCAACTGGTTTAAAAATCATAGATATCAGTGAATCTAACAATCCTATAGAAGTAGGTTCCTTCGAGACGTGGGACGATGCCAAAAATGTTTTTACTTTCGACGGTTATGTTTATGTTGCCGATGGGGTAGATGGATTATATGTATTAAAATTTGAGCTTACTCCACCATTAACTTTTTCTACAAATGAGATAAATTTTGGCGGTGTGATCTTAGAAAGTACCAGCCAGCGAACGGTAACCTTAACTAACAATAGCGCCAATAATATCACTGTTACCAACATGTATCTAGACGGTCCGGATTCTTCCGAGTACAGCATACTTTCCGGGGGAGGATCGTTTACACTGGTTCCCTCACAATCTCATGATATTACAGTCCAATTTGCACCCAAAAGCTCTGGAAGCAAACAGGCATATCTCATTGTTCAAAGTAGTGCACTTAGCAGCCCGGATACAATAGCACTATATGGTCTTGCTATTTCAAGTCAACAGTCTTGGAATGTTAATTATGTAGGTGGGGCCCACCAATACAAATTAAACGCTTCTGATGTATTCGTTAAGGATAATTATGCTTATCTTCTTGCTGGCAAAGATTGGAATCATTATGGATTAGTAATTATCGATATCAATGATCCCACAATTCCGCAAGAAATGGCTTTCTTTAATTTAGAAAATTGGGCTGAATGCGTTTTCGTGAGTAATGGTTATGCATACATTGCCAACCTATGGGATGGTCTTCGCATTATCGATGTGAGCAATCCCACCAGTCCACAGGAGGTGGGATATTTTGATACAGGAAATAAAGCCATGGGCATTTACATTGGCGACAGATACGCTTATGTAGCAGATGGTGATGACGGTCTTCGCATCATCGATGTGAGCAATCCCATCAGTCCACAGGAGGTAGGATATTTTGATACAGGAAGTATTGCCTATGATGTTTATGTGATTGGCAACTACGCTTATGTAGCAGATGGTAATGACGGTCTTCGCATCATCGATGTGAGTAATCCATATAGTCCACAAGAAGTGGGACATTTTGATACAGAAGGTACTGCATTTGGTGTTTATGTGATTGGGAATTATGCATATGTAGCAGATGGTCTACATGGTTTATGTATAATCGACATAAGTAACCCTAAAGATACTCAACTAGTGGGACTTTTTGATACAGGAAGAAGTGTAGTTGCAAAAGCAATCGATGTTTATGTAACCGGCAATTATGCTTATCTTGCAGATGGAAATGATGGTCTTCGAATCATCGATGTGAATAATCCATTCAGTCCCCAGGAGGTGGGATACTTTGATACAGGTAGTATTGCATCAAGAGTCTATGTGAACAACGGTTATGCTTATGTGGCAGATGAAGGAGATGGCCTATATATTCTACAGTTTATAAAAACAACTAATGTTGAGAATAATCAGAATAGATTTCCTGAAACATTCAGTCTATTTCAAAACTACCCCAACCCCTTCAATCCCACCACCACCATTATTTACGAACTTCCCCGAACTAACGAGGTAATTCTAACCATTTTCAACACCCTGGGTCAGAAAATTCGAACGCTGGTGCGTAAGCAACAAACGGCCGGACGATATGAGGTGGTGTGGGATGGCAGGGATGAAGCCGGGCAGGAAGTGGCTTCCGGTATTTATATTTACCAGCTGCGGGCCGGAGACTTTGTACAAACCAGGAAGATGATTTTGATGCGATAGAAATT
>JAJRXE010000296.1 GCA_024276455.1 Calditrichota bacterium | reverse complement strand
GCTCTGAGCAATCAGTAAATGATTCCTGCGCGTCTTCCGGGACAAATGCGTTCCCGGGGCAATTCCGTGTTTAGCTCCCCCTTTTTGAAGGGACTGCCCCCTTTCTCAAAGAAAAACGAGGAATCATTCGCCCGGAATCATTCCTCGTTAAATAAACAATCCTGATGTCATTTGCCTGCCACTAAATGAACGAAGCGGAAAGCTCGAAATCAGCTTTTGGGCACCACCCAGATGTTGTCCTGCAAGGTCAGTTTCACATCGTCCAGATACACCGCCCGACCGGTGCCGCCGGGACGAAAATCGGTCACAATGTCCACATGTTGAGCGGATTTGTTAAGGGCGCCGGCCTGGAGAAAGAGGTCCAGCTTCTTCTTGCCTTCCTCGCCAGAGGGATCGTCCACGTAGCATTCCGGGTAACTGGCGCCAATGGCAATGTGGAGGGTGCCGCCCACTTTTTCCACAAAGAGGGGGTGTTTCAATACTTTTTTAATGCCGTTATTCATACCCAGGGCAACCTCGCCCAAGCGGTGGGACCCCTCGTCCGTTTCAACAATCTTCTGCAAGGCCTCCTGTCCCTGGTCAGCCCGGTATTCCTGAATCACTCCTTTCTCGAAGCGCAGGTAAATCCCCTGAATGGTGGTCCCACTGTAGAACACCGGCAGGTCCACAAAAATTTCCCCTTCCACGCTGCTGGCGTTGGGGCTGGTGAAGACTTCCCCGTCCGGGAAATTGCGTTTGCCCGTGCACTTCACCACGTAGCGGTCGCCAATATCCATCTGCAACTCCAACAGCTTACCGGTGTGGGGATGCTCGGTTTGAATGCGAATGGTTTTGCTGCGGTTCATCAACTGGTAGATGTCCTCTTCCACCTTTTCCAGAAAGCGCGGATCCACCGTGGAGGCGCTCACGATGACCTCGGTGTACTCTTCCAGACTCATGCCCTCCAGATCGGCGAATCCCTTGGTGGGGTAAAGGGTCAATACCCAGGGTTTGGCCAGGCGGATATTCTTGAAGGGTTCATCCGCTTTCATGATGGCCTGGGCTTTGTCTTCCGGGAGATTGGCAAACAGGGCGGGGTTTTCCGCACCCAGGATTTCGATGTATTTGGTCATGGCTTCATAGCGCAGGCGGTACCACTCCGGCACCCGTTGTATCTGCTCCAGGCTGCCGTGGCGGGCCATGGAAGCACCCCACACTTTGCCGCGGTCATTGTCCGGCGGTATCAGATTCACGTCCGCAATGGCACCGGCGGCGAAAATTTTGTCCTGCAACACCGAAATCAACGGCCAGCAAATGTGCTCTCCTTTAATCATGATCACATCTTCCGGCTGGACGCCCTCCAGGGAATAATCCAGCAAATAATCCGCCCAGGTCTCCAGGTCTTGTTGCGAAATGTTCGGTTGCATCTATTCTCCTCCGCTTAAATTTTGATCGGTTCACGCGTTAACCTTCCGGAATTCGTGCCCGTTTTTTACGAAAGGACATCTCCGTCTTCCGGACAACTGGCGCCGAAAGAACGGCCGGGAAGTTAAACGATGAAGTATTTTAGAATGCAACCTGGAGTCAGTCAAGCGGTTTCTCAAGAAATCCAACGGCAACCGGGCATTTCGAGACGGTTCCCGCCGGTGGGGACGGGCTGCCGTTTTGCGCGGCGGAATGTCTGGTAATTCAACGCGCCGCTCCGTTTCCGCGCGAGGTGCTCAGGATTTAATCAAACCGCTGCGGCGGGCGTAGGCGAACAGTCCGCCAGCCTGAATAATCGGAAGCACATCGCCCGGCGATTTTAATTCAAACTCCGCCCCGTCCGCCCGGCGGTACAACCGGTTCTCTTTTATTCGCACCTCCACCGAATCGCCGGTTTTAAAATAGGGGACAATTTTTTCCTTCGACTCCAGTGGAATGAGGAAACCGCCGTCCACGGCGTTCCGGTAAAAAATGCGGGCATAAGAGGCCGCAATCACAACCCGAACGCCGGCTTTTTGCAAAGCAAAGGGTGCGTGTTCCCGGGAGGAACCGCACCCAAAATTCTCCCCCGCAATAATGACGGAAAACGGGGAGCGCGTTTCTCCCGGTGGTACGAATGGCACCTTTCCCCCCGGCAACCCGGCTTTCTCCGGCGGGACCCCGGAGAGGGCAAACTGCCCGTATTTTTGTGCTTCCTGCGGGTCGCTTAAGCTGTACACCAGATGGGCAGCCGGAATGATCTGGTCGGTGTCAATATGGTCGTCCAGCACGTACACTTTCCCGACTATGATTTCGTCCATGGAATTTTCCTCGCCTGATTTGCGTTGTTTAGTCCATTTTAAAGCCAATCCCGGGGATCGGAAATTTTCCCGCTCACCGCAGCCGCCGCCACCGTAAGGGGCGAGGCCAGGTACACCTGAGACTTTTTGCTTCCCATGCGCCCGGGGAAATTCCGATTGGTGGTGGAGATGACCACATCGTCGTCCACTGCTCGTCCCACAGTGTCCACCGGTCCGCCCAGACAGGCGGCACACGAAGCCGGCGCAACCACGCAGCCGGCCTCCAGGAGTATTTCCTGCACACTTTGCCCGTCCACCTGCACGGTGTTTAACTGTCGGGCAATGGTGGTGGTGGCCGGTACGGCAAATGTTGGGACTTTCACCTTTTTCCCCTTCAAGATTCGGGCGGCATTGACAAAATCGCTCAACTTGCCCCCGGTGCAGGAACCCAGGTAACAGCGCGTCACCTCCGTACCGGCTACTTCGCGCACCGGGGCGTGACGATCGGGACTGGACGGTTTCGCCACGGCCGGTTCCAGCTCCTCCACCTGGTACGTGAAGGTGGCCCGATACGACGCGTCCGGATCGCTGGTAAATTCCTCAAACTCGGTTACACCGCGGGCTGTCAGATATTGCCGGGTGATCTCGTCCACCGCCATAATGCCGCTCATGGCGCCCGCTTCAATGGCCATGTTGGTCAGGGTCATCCGCTCGTCGATGTTCAATTGCGAAATGGCAGAACCTGCGAACTCCATGGCGCAGTAAGTTGCCCCGTTGGTGGTTAAATCGCCCAGTATTTTGAGAATCAGGTCCTTGGCGGTTAAATAGACCGGCATCTCGCCTTCAAAACGGAATTTCAGGGAATGGGGCACTTTCTCCCAGATTTTCCCGGTTCCTAAAATAAAAGCCGCATCCGTATTGCCCACCCCGGTGGCAAAAAGGCCAAACGCCCCGGCACTGCAGGTGTGGGAATCGGTCCCAATGACCACACTGCCCGGCACATTAAAACCTTCCTCTGCCAGCGCAATATGGCACACCCCTTTGTACCGTTCGCTGCCCGCCGCGTAATAGTGGGGTAAGCGGTACGTTTCGGCCACTTCGTCCAGAAACCGGATATTTCGGCGGGCGTGGGGATCGGCGGTGAAGACGTAATGGTCCGGGAAAATGACCACTTTGTTTTTATCCCAGATGCGGGCCTGGTCTCCAAACTCCGCCTTCCAGATCTGGAAGGTCGGCGGTCCGCAGACGTCGTGGGTCATCAGCACATCCACCGCCAGCCAGACATTTTCGCCCGGATTCACCCGGGGTTTTCCGGCCGAACGAGCCAAAATTTTTTCCGTGATCGTCATTCCCATCGCTTAAACCTCCACCGCCTGTTTTTCCTCGGTTTTCATCAGGGCATTCAACGCCTGGATATAGGCCTTCCCGCTGGCTTCGATGATGTCCGTAGAGACTCCCCGGCCGTGGGCTTCCCCCTGCTCGCCCTTTACCCGGACAAACACTTCGCCCATGGCCTGGCGGCCCGCCGTAACGGAGCGAACCTGGTAATCCTGCACAGTAACCGGCAAATTCAGGGCACGGTCGATGGCATTAAAGATCGCATCGATGGGACCGTCTCCGGTGGCCGATTCTTCCCGCAAATCGTCATTTTTGCGAATGCGCACCGAAGCGGTGGGAATGGAATCCGTGCCCACCAGTACCTGCAGATGTTCCAGCACCAGATGAGTTTGCTCGCCGTACACCTCGTCTCCCATTAAAAAGCGGAGGTCTTCGTCGTACACCTCTTTCTTTTTGTCCGCCAGTTCCAGAAACCGCTGATACACCCGGTCCAGTTCTTCGGGCTGGAGGGTATAACCGAGTTGCTCCAGGCGGGCTTTCAGTCCGTGGCGTCCCGAATGGCGCCCCAGAACAATTTTACTCTCCGGCACTCCCACATCCCCGGGATGCATGATTTCGTAGGTGGCCCGGCTTTTTAACACCCCATCCTGGTGAATCCCGGACTCGTGGGCGAAGGCGTTGCGTCCCACAATGGCTTTGTTGGGCTGCACCACAAAACCGGTGAAAGTGGAGACCATCCGACTGGTATTGTAAATCTCGCGGGTGCGAATTCCGGTTTCGAGGCGGAACCAATCCTGACGCACCCGCAGCGCCATGACCACTTCTTCCAGGGAGGCATTTCCGGCGCGTTCTCCGATACCGTTCACGGTACATTCCACCTGACGGGCGCCCGCCTTCAGGGCGGCCAGCGAATTTGCCACCGCCAGACCCAGATCGTTGTGGCAATGCACGCTAATGGTCGCCCGTTCGATGTTGGCAACCCGTTCTTTGAGCTGGCGGATTTTGGCGGCGAACTCATCCGGCATGGTGTACCCGGTGGTATCCGGAATGTTAACGGT
>JAJRXE010000295.1 GCA_024276455.1 Calditrichota bacterium | reverse complement strand
GGTTTATTTCACATGTTAAATCACGCCATTTACAAAAGCTTACTCTTCCTGGGCGCCGGGGTGGTGGAGCGGGAAAGCGGCACCAGCGACATGAACCAGTTGGGGGGGCTGGCGCGCAAAATGCCCTTCACCTTTGCCACCATGACCATCGGCATTTTCGCGGCTTCCGGCATCCCCACCCTTAACGCCTTTGTCTCCAAATGGATGATTTACCAGTCCACCCTGCAGGCCGGCTTACCCTTTTTCCTGATTGTTGCCATGTTCGGCAGCGCTCTCACCGTGGCAACCTTCCTGAAAATGTGGTACGGGGTGTTCTTCGGGGTAGCGCCGGCGTCACTTCCTGCCAGGCTCTGCGACGGTTCGCTCCTTTCCCGTCTGCCGTTGCTGATTCTCGCCGCCCTCTGCGTGCTGTTCGGGATTCTCCCCCAGTTGCCCCTGCGGCTTTACTTCGCCCGGATTATTCCCTTCGAAACTTCCCCGCTGCTCCATTCGCTTAACCTCGGAACCGCTTTCTGGAATCCCTCTCTGGCGCTGCTCTTCCTGCTGCTGGGTATTTTCCTGGGACTCATCGTTTTCCTGATCAGCCGCTTCCAGACCCGCGAAAGCGATTCCCTTTTTATCTGTGGTGAAACCTTTCAAGAGGGAACGCATCGCTTAAGAGCAGGCAACATATCCCGGTTTCTGCAAGAGATTCCCCTTCTGGGCGCATTTTTGAAAGAGGGCAACAAAGGGGTGTTCGACATTTACAATCTGAGCAGCGATCTGGGTTTGGTATTGGTGAATGTGCTCAAAAAACTGCACGACGGGGTACTGTCCACCTACCTGGCCTGGTGTATCATCGGTCTGGGCGTGATTGTATTTGTGCTCATGACGTTTTTTTAACATGCAACTATTCTGAAGAATTCGATGTAAAATCAAAATCTCAAATTTTCAATTACAAGCACCAAATTCCTATTTTCATGGACCGTAACAATTCTACCCAGAAAAATTTGAGAATCTGGTCTCTGGAATTTCTCCGAATGGTTGCAATGAGATAGTCTTTTTCATCCGTAAATTGAATGTCAATTCGCGTTTTTCGCGGGCTAAAATACCGAGGGAATTATGTTGATCTTACTGTACGCTTTGCTGATTTTCTGCATCATCGGCTCCATCATTGCTATCGAAGCGCGCAACATCCTGGCCTCAGTCATTTCCACCGGGGTGGTGGGAATGGGACTCTCCATCATGTTCCTCTTCTTGGGTGCCCCGGACATCGCCATTACCCAGGTGGTGGTGGAGGTCATCGTGCTCATCATTCTGATCCGCTCCACCGTGTCCATCGACAACACCGCCATCGAATCGCACCGCGATACCTTCGCCATTCTCAGCAGCCTGATCTTTTTCGGGCTTTTCCTGGTATTCGCCTTCATGGCGTTCCGGCAACTCCCCCCCTTCGGCGAACCGGTAATGAAGGTTTCCCAGCATTACCTGCAGGACAGCGTGACCCAGACCGGCGCCTCCAACGTGGTGATGGGTATCCTGCTGGACTACCGCGCCTACGACACCCTGGGCGAAGCCACGGTTATTTTCACCGCCATCTTAGGTGCTTTCGTGGTGCTGCGCATCAAAGGCAAAAAGAAAACCCGGGAAGAAGACCGGGTACGGGTGGGCATTCCCAAAGAAGAGGAACTGGTCTCAGAGAAGTGAAGGAGGGTTTGGAAGAACGCTTTGAATAGAGCAATTCCCCAGTCTCGGGAATGTTTTTGAAACTTGAAATTAGAAACTCGAAACTGGATGAAAACTACAAGCGAGTGCTTTTAATAAACGCATTTAGTTTAGGACCCAGTTCATGTATGATTTCCGTTATTTGTTGAACTTGTTCGTTTCTCAATAGATTCCGTCGAATTGCTTTCCGTAACCAACACTTAGTTTCTTCAAACGAGCCTCTGGCATAATGGTAAAAATTCTTTCTATCTCTGGGTGTAAACCGACCATAACCTTCAGCTAAATTTGCTGCAATACCGTCTGCAGCGCGAATAATTTGGTATCCTATTTTTTTTGCGCTTTAACGTTCCAACTATCAAAATAATTCCAGATTAAATCAGATAATTTTTCAGAAAGCTGATATACTTCCAATTCATATTTTTCCTTCATGGTCTGACCTTTTTTCCGAAAATTTAAAATCAGACCGCAAATTGTTCAACAACAATATTCACGATATTTAAGATTTAATTTCAGAATTCCCGGTTTCAAGTTTCGAGTTTCAAGTTTCCAATTTCTTTCTGTTGAATTTTAATTTGGTTTTTTATTGAATCTAACCCAAACCACATTGGGAGTCCCCTCTATGACCGGAATGACCTTCATTGTAAAAACCATTACCCGGCTGCTGATTGGCATCATCTTTCTGTTCGGGGTGTACATTACTTTTTACGGACACCTGACCCCGGGAGGCGGATTTGCCGGCGGCATTATGCTGGCCTGCGGATTTATTTTGCTCACCCTGGCTTTCGGGAAAGACCTGGCCCTGGGCAAACTGAGCGATTTCTGGGCAAGCTTGCTGGACAATCTGGGCGCTTTCACTTTCTGGCTGGTGGCGCTTCTTGGCTACACCGCCGGATACTTCTTCTCCAACTTCATCGTGAAAGCCAATCCCTTCGGCCTGTTCAGTTCCGGCACGATCCTGATTAATAACCTGGCGATTGCCATCAAGGTATCCGCCAGCGTGTTCGCCGTCTTTCTGGCCCTGACCATCTATGGTCGTTTTGTTTCCGGACTTACCCTCTCTGAAGAGGACGAGTAACCCCTTACCCGTATTTAACACGAGGAAACGCCATGTTCATTTATTTTCTTGATGCTCTGTTGTTCGTCATGGGTCTCTACTGTTTAATTGCCAAAAAACATCTGGTAAAAAAGATCATCGGCATGGTTATCATGGAATATGCGATCAACCTGTTCATTATCTTGCTGGGGTACAAACATGCAGGCATCCCCCGCATTCTGCTGCCCAATATGAACACGGCTGAATTCGTGCGCCGCAGTGTCGATCCCCTGCCCCAGGCGTTGGTGCTGACCTCCATTGTCATTGGCCTCAGTACCC
>JAJRXE010000294.1 GCA_024276455.1 Calditrichota bacterium | reverse complement strand
TCACCGGAAGTCCTTTGAACGCACTTACGGCTGGGCTTGGCTTCTGAAATTGTCCGAGGAATTAGCTACCTGGGACGATCCACAGGGCCGGGAATGGTTGCGGAATCTTCAACCCCTCACCCGCGCGATTGTGGACCGTTACCGAAATTTTCTTCCCAAACAGACCTACCCGATTCGCACCGGGGTGCACCCAAACACCGCTTTCGGGCTGGCCTTCGCGCTGGATTACGCCCGCACAGTGGAAGACACCGCGCTGGAAAGGCTGGTACTGGAGCGCAGCCGGACTTACTACCTGGACGACAATGAATGTCCCATTGACTGGGAGCCTGGCGGAGAGGATTTCTTCTCGCCCTGCCTGATGGAAGCGGATTTAATGCGGCGGGTATTGCCACCGGAGGATTTTCGGGATTGGCTGGAAGAGTTTCTGCCCGGACTCACCGGCGGAGAGGCGCTGCAAATGTTTAATCCTGCCATCGTTACCGATCGGTCTGATCCCAAAATTGTGCACCTGGACGGTCTGAATCTGAGTCGCGCCTGGTGTTTGCTAGGCATTGCCAGCGCGTTTCCCAAAGACAGTCTGGCTTACCAGAATCTGGTAGAGGCGGCGCTGCGCCATGCCCGGGCCTCTCTGCCGTACGTTACCAGTGGGGATTACGCCGGGGAACACTGGCTGGCGTCCTTTGGGGTGCTGATGTCGTCCTATTGGCCCACGGAATATTCTGAATAGTCTACCAATTTTCACGCATGAATTCAGAATGAATCCAAAACAAATCGCCCTGTCACCCATTTACCCATTCTCCCCGTCGCCCCGGCGTCTCTAATTTTGCCCGCGAAACACGCGAAATCCCGCGAAAAAAATGGAAACAACGTCAAAATCAGGCGTCCCGGCCGGGAAGCGGTGAAAATAGCCCGGAAGCAATTCGGAAAACGGTATTCCCGGGGAGAAGAAAAATACATCCTCCCCGGGATTTTTTCTGAATTAATCCAACTCCAATCCGTACCGGTCGCTGATGTCCAGAGGTGGCATCGGTCCATCCAGGGGTTTTTTGTCCTTCACGTACCAGTCGTACCACTGTAAATGGCGGTAGAGTACATCGATACGGCCGGGTTGTCGCCGGTTGCCGTGTCCCTCGCCCGGATACTGCACCAGCCGTACCGCCGGATGGTTGTTCATCTTTAAGCGGCGGTAGTACTCCAGACTCTGGCCGGGATGTACCCGGGTGTCCGCCGTACCCCCCAGAATCAACACCGCCGTTTTGCTCTGGCGGGCGTAGTAAATGGGGCTGCGTTTGAGACTTAAATCCCACATCTCCTCCAGCGGTTTTCCGGAGTGGACGAACAGCTCCTCGTAGGGAATATCGGTGGTGCCGCGCTTGCTAATCAGGTCGCTAATGCCCACAAACATGCAAACCGCCCGCACGTATTTGGTGTAGTAGCTGGAGAACCAGGCCGCTGCGTAACCGCCGTACGAACCGCCGCCCAGGCCCACTCGCTCGGGATCCGCCAGACCTTCTTTAATTAAATACTCAATCCCGTCCGCCACGTCGTCAAACTCCTTGCCGGCCGGATCGCCGTAGCCGGTAGCGGCGAATTTCACCCCGTAACCAGTGCTGGAGCGGTAATTGGGATAGAACACCAGGTAGCCTTTACCGGCCAGCACCTGGGCGGGGTGGAAATAGCGATTCAGCCAGCCGTTGGAATAGTGGGATTCCGGTCCCCCGTGAACCACCACAATCAGGGGGTACTTTACACCCGCTTGAAAATCCACCGGGTACACCAGAATTCCCTCGATTTCCACGCCGTCGCGGCTCGGGTAATGAACCACCTCCTGGCGTCCGAAAGTGCGATCTTTCAGCCAGGGATTCAAGTTCGTCAGGCGTTTGAGCGCCTTGCCGGGCTGCCAGTAGAACACTTCCCGGGCGTGGGTGGGGGAGTCGCCCCGCAGGGCAAAGTGTTTAAAATCGCGGGTGTAGCTGGGCGGTGCGAAAATGACCCCGCTTTTTTGGGAGTGCAAAATAATCTGGCGCTTGCCGCCTTTGATTTTTACCAGATTGAGGGTATTCCAGACGCCCTCGCCGGCAAAATAGAGCAGGGTGGAGGCGTTCTTCCAGCCCACCCATTCCACGTGGCCGCGGAAATCCGGCGGGGTCAGGTTTTTCACCTCCCGGGTCTGTAAATCAATCGCGAAAGCCTGACTCACCGCATTGTCGCTGCGGGTCAAAGCGGCAGCGTAAGCCAGCTTTTTTCCATCCGGACTGAAGGCGTAATTCCCCAGTTTACCGGGATTGTCAGTCAGTTGTTCCCGCTTTCCGCTGGCCACGTCAAGCAGGTAAATCTTGCGGAAAACGTAACGCTGGTCAATCAAGTTTCTGGGCGAAATGGAGGCGGCAATGGTTCTGCCATCCGGACTGAATTCAAAATCCCAGACAGTGACCTCGCTGGTAAGCTGGCGCGGCTTGACTTTTCCTCCCACCTCCGGCACGTCCTGAAGGAAGAGATTGCGCGGTTTGAGATTCTCTTCGAAGAAGATAAAACCGTAGCCGAGCTCTTTGAGCTTCTTCTCCCGTTTGGTGAGGGGAGTGGTGGCAATGAAGGCAATTTGTTTCCCGGAAGGATGCCAGCGGAAGTACAATACGCCGCTGCGGCAATGGGTAATGGGACGCGCCTCGCCGCCGTCCACCGGGAGGAGCCAGACCTGAGTTTTGGCCTTTTCGCCCCGCCGGGTCAAGAAGGCGATAAACTTGCCATCCGGGCTCCATTGCGGACTGGAGATGTTAACTTTCCCCGTAATGAAGGGGCGAATTTCACCTGTTTTGGGAGAAACCAGGTAAAGCTCACTGTAAGCAGGGCCCGGTTTGTCCGCCGGTTTGCGCGGTACGTTTACCGTGTAAGCAATCCACTTCCCGTCGGGACTGATCTGGACGCTGCCCACGTTTTTGGTTTTTAAAATATCCTCCGGGGCCAGGGGCGATTTGCCGGGGGATTGTGCAAAGAGAAAGCTGCTCCCCAGCAGTGAAATTAAAATTAGAAGAAACAACGAGTTGAAAAATATATTTCTCGCCTTTCGCTGAGAGATGCTGTTTCGCGGCATTGCAATCCTCCTTTTATTAAGTCCGGGTTTGTCGATTTGTTTGGCTAAAATATAATCTCGTTTCAAAACGCTTTCAAATTCAATTTAAGAAATTTGCAGGAAACATTTTTGGGAATTGATTTGTCTAACAGCGGATGGTAGTTTGTTAGACGAAGGAGAAGGAAATTTTCAATGAGAAATTCGGAATTGGCAGGAAATCACCCAAAATTGCGCATCGGCACCTGCAGCTGGAAGTACCCTTCCTGGGCGGGACTGGTGTATTCCCGGGCAAAGGGAATCAATTACCTGTACGAATACGCCCGGCAATACAACACGGTAGAAATTGACCAGTGGTTCTGGTCGCTGTTTGGAGAAGACAAAATTTCTTTGCCCCAGCCCCGGGTAGTAGAGGAGTACCAGCTTTCCGTGCCGGAAGATTTCGTTTTCACCATTAAAATGCCCAACAGCCTTTCGCTGACTCATTTCTACCGCAAATCGCCGACCGAATCGCTCAAGCCCAATCCCTACTTTTTATCTCCTTCCCTTTACGGGGAATTTTTAAAACGGATTGCTCCCCTGGGGCGGCAAATTGGCGCCCTGATGTTGCAGTTCGAATATTTGAATAAACAGAAAATGAGTTCGCAAAAGGCTTTTCTAAAACGGCTGGAGAAGTTCCTTGCAGAAATTGATCAACCGTTTCCCCTGGCGCTGGAAATCCGCAATCCCAATTACTTGAACCGCTCGTTCTTTGAGTTCC
>JAJRXE010000293.1 GCA_024276455.1 Calditrichota bacterium | reverse complement strand
TAAGAAACGTTGTAAATATCGTTCCCCTGAAAAAAGATTAAACGGCTGAACTCATTTCCCACATACACCACAACCGAAATCTCCTCGTCGGAGAAGCGGTAATTCGCCCGCACCAGATTCACCAGCGAAATTTCCGCGCTTTCGACAAAAGCAATACGCGGGGGGCGGGTCTGATTTAATTCGCTCATTCGAGTAAACAAGTTCAACACGCTGATCTCCGAATCCCGCACAATGGCCATTAAACGGCCGTCGGCCAAACGGTGAATATAGACGGCATCCGGTGTCAGCAACCCCGCCTCGGCATTCTCTTTCGACAATTCTTCCAGGACCTTTTTCTTTAATTTCTCCCCGTCCAGCCCCCAATCTCTTCCAAAATAGGCATAATAGATCTGAGGCTCCGGAACGCTAATGGCCACTTTGTACTTGCGAGCGGGATATTTGTACAGGGCGGATTCTAAAATGGCCACATTGTCCTCGTTCTCTTCTTTGGGAGCTGTAATGTCAATTTCCTGGCTGGGTGCTTCCGCCGTTAAATCGATAGGAATCGGCTCATCGGAAATATTCGCTAATGCCTCGGTAAGAATTTCTTCTTCCACCACCACATTTTCCAGCCGACTGGCCAGTTTTACCCGCTGAACATCTACCAACTCAATTTTTTTATCCCGTTTGGCCAGGCACACCATATGCAGGTAATTCCCCTCCGCAAAAATGCCCACTGCCAATTTCCCGCTGTATTTTCGATCCCTTTTCATGCTTACCTCACCAAAAATTTAGGCCGCTTGCAACAACTGTTGAATTCGGCGTTTATTGTTCGCAAAGCTGATGGCTGTCTCCAGCGTTATTTTTCGTTCTAAATACAAGCGACGCAGGTCCTGTTCAATCGTGATCATTCCTAACTTGGACCCCTCGCTTATCATCTGATAAATTTCGCTGGTATTGTTGTTCTTAATGGCCGCTAGAATCGACGGCGTCATGATCATAATTTCTTTCGCCAGAATTAGTTTTCCATCCCGGGCCGGTACTAATTTTTGCGAGATAACACACCGTAAAACATCAGCCAGGCGGTTGCGCACTCGCTCCTGCTCGATGGGTGGAACCTCCCCAATAATACGATCGATACTCTCTACCGCTGAAGAGGTGTGCAGAGTGGAAAAAACCTTGTGCCCGCTATCAGCCACTTCCAGCGCCGCCATGATGGTGTCCGGGTCCCGCATCTCACCAATAACGATAATGTCCGGATCCTGACGGAGCGCTTCGATGGTTCCCTGCTTGAAAGAAAGCGTATCGCGACCCACTTCCCGGTGCCGGATTATACAGCGTTGCGATTCATGAATAAACTGAATGGGGGAAGAAATAATAATGATATGGGCGTCCACCGTCCGGTTGTTCAAATCGACAATCGCATCCAGGGTGGTGCTCTTGCCGGACCCGGTAATGCCGGTAATCAAAATCAAACCTTCTTTGGTGTGTTCCAGGCTAAGCATGCGGGTCACGTTCTGATGGAATCCGTAGCTTTGATAAGGACGTATTTTCATCTGGATCGCCCGCATATTTAGCGACAGGGAATCCAGATCGAAATAGGCATCGGCCCGGTAACGAATGGGATGCCCGCCGTTTACCCGAATGCTGTAAGAAAAATCGATATTGCGGTGTTCAAACAAATACTGGCGCTGATTGTCCATTAACAAATTTTGAACCAGAATATCAATTTCATTCGGGTCGTAGGTACCAAAATTTGGTACCGGTTTTTTCTTACCCTGAATTCGCAACCAGATGTGTTTACGAGCCCCCCAACCACCCATATCAATGTCTGAAGCATTCATTTCACGCATTTTTAAGAGAAAAATCTCCACCAATCTCCGAAGCAGGAGCCTTTGATCGTCAGAGATCTGACGCAATAAAGCATTGCCAATAAACATCTGGCGCTCCAGACTGTATAAGGATTTAGGAACCTGATCCGTCAGTTTTTTCAGAAGCGTTCGGGATTCCCTGATAATTGTTGCGGCGTTATTCATTTTTGTTTCCTTTAATTTTTTCCCGCTATTCCCACCAGGACACCAATCGCAAAGCCCGAACGTACGGGTAGTAGGGCGGTGCCAGACTTACCAATCGGGGGTCGTAACGGTAATTCTTCAAAAAACCATGAGTTACGCTGCCTGTCCACCAGCTAAAAGTGCCCACCGGTCCGCGTTGCTCCTGGGCAATGCTGCCAGTTAAATAGATGGTACCGGACACCGGACGGGTACTGTAATTCTCGGCACCGTAAGACCCGTAAATGGCCATAATACAGGCCTGAATGTGTACATCGGAAGAATTCGGCACGTTATCGGTAATCAGTACATTTTGCCCGGCTACCAGTCCCAGAATATCGTCGGAATTAGGATTTGTGGTGGGATCATCGGCATACACAATGTCATCGTCAATGTAAATATTATTCTCCGAATAAATTGTTAATTGCCCGTTCAACGTCCCTTTGACCCGTACATTTTCGGAGCTGTAAATCACTCCGGTGGGAGCAATGCTTGCAATACTCACCGTATCCGGAGGATCGGTGTCTACCTGGCGGATGACCTTTCCATCGGGGAGAAATTCGAAGGAAACCGGTTTGTTGTAGATGCTTTTCTCATTTGGTGGGGCGCTCCCATTGCCGGCATTCGCCGCCGCAATTAAATGCGACATATCGGTCGGATAATCTACTTTAACCCCGACTTCCCACCCTCCGTAAAAATGCGCCGGGTTGCTCCGGCGTGCCGGATTGGGGTAAATTCCGCGGTAAGCGGTCACTTTTCCGTAAAACACCGGCGAACCGGAAGTCCGAAGCACCGTGTTGGTATGAACCGGTCCCCAAACAGTGTCTCCGCTAATCCAGTAAACATATCCTTCGTTGTTTGTGAACCAGAAATATTTTGAGAGCGACATCTGGTAAGAGAAATAGGCGCTCAGCGAATCTTCCACCTTCATGAAATCACTGTTTGAGGCATAAAATTCGTTCTCAAATGCGTACCCCCAGGCTTTCACCTTCACTTTTACCGTGTCCAATCCCAACGGACTAATGGAGACGATGGTGGAACAGTTATTCACCACCACATGAAAGGTGTCGGAGGTAACATCCTGATCCCACACCCGATTAATCCCAAAATTCATGGCGGTGAGTGCGGTTTCGTGCACAATTGTTTTCATATAGTACATATTGAAGTTGTCTGCCGATCTCAGCACCGAATGATTCAGTTTGTTCTGGTACACTGAGAAGGTAAGAATAAAACCAAAAACCATTAACAGACTTCCCTTTCCAAACATAACTCCTCCCGAGTTACCTTCTTAAATTCCTTGAAATCAGGCGGGTTTGCCGCCAATATGAGGCCCGTAAAAGCCGCCTTAGTTCTTCTTTGCGCCGGGTTTGTTCCTCCACTGTATCGCCGCCCACAAACAATTCCGGACTTAAAACGATCTGCGGATCAAAGGCCGTGAGGGTGATCTCCACCATTTTCGTTGCCGCTAAGAGCGGAACAGGATTCCCGATTTGGTCCAGATAGCGAAATACGTCATTGTTCCCGATGCGTCCGATTTCCTGCGTTTGGGGCGACTGACCGGCAATGGTCACTTTGCGATAAACGCTGTACATGGTAATAACCGTATCGCCAAAATCAATGCTTTCGGCCGGAACAATGGTGTACTCGATGGTATCGGCAATATTGTCGAACGTAGTGGTGCCGATATTGCAGTCGGCATCTTTATTCAAATGCGCTAAAAACTTGATGTGATTCGGCTCCCCGATCTGAATAATGGTACTCTCCAGCGCTTCCGGAATTCCGTATCCCATCTTGCGCAGGTCGTACTGCATGGTGTTGGAGAGATTGGTCAGATTCAATTGGGTAATGGCATCCGCATTGTAATTAAAAAAGGTCCTATTGGCGGTATCGGTGGTGGTAAATGCAATCAGAAGTAAAAATCCTCCGATGAGCATGGCTGCAATGATGTCCAACATACTGGACATATTCTCTCTCCTGGGCTAATTGTAAAACCAATAACTGTAAACAAAACTGACCTGTAAAGTGTCTCGCACTTTCACCCCGTTTTCGTACCGAAAGAGCAATGGGTCAGCGTAATTATCGGAAATAAATATTTGCATCCGTTTATGGTACTTTTTAGTATTTGAATGAACGATTTGATTGCCAATCAAACCCACATAATCCACCCGATAGGAGATCTGATAAACCACCCCACTGCGGCCGGTATCGACTTCTGTATAGCCGTTGAAATCATCAAAATCGTCAATTTCTCCTGCATCATCGGGATCGAAACCCAGATTGGCGGGGTCAGTAAAATCGTTCAGGCGTTTTTCGCTGGTGGTATCGGTAGACGCTTCATCAAAATAGTACTGCGAGGCTTCTTCGATCCG
>JAJRXE010000292.1 GCA_024276455.1 Calditrichota bacterium | reverse complement strand
ATTTATGAAGGTCTCCGAAAAATGAACAAGGGTACGCGATTATTCCAATCGATGGTTTGATTTTCCTTCTTGAGCAATTCGGTATTGATGGAAATATTTTCGGGGAATAATCGCCGCAATTTCCGGTGTAAACGAAGCTGAGCCTGATGCCACTTCCATTCCTGCACTGTTCTGAAACGTTTCAGGTTGGCTGGCCAGATCTGATTCGAGGGGTTCGAAGCGTCAAAAAAACGTTGAATCCGCGCCGGGACGGTAATTTGTTCGAATTCCCGGGTTAAATAATAGTAAAAGAGCTGTTCGCGTAATATCTTATTCACCTCTGCGATAACCTGCAGCTGCTTGAATAAATTTTCCCGCTGAGCTTCCTCTAGCAATAATTCATCGCGAATCCACTTCCCCATGGCGTAAGAAAGTTGTCTGGGAGTTTGAAAACGTGGACGATTGGAAATCGGAATTTCTTTTTGCGCCTTAAGGTACTCTCGAACAGTAACCTCGCCCCCTTTGTAACGTATTAAAGGAGAGTCAAGCTTGGTGGACATGGTCTGGTACAAATGGTCGATTAATAAATCGTCCAGCAACCGGGGTTGTATGAGGCGATTGTTTTCCTGGTTAAGGCCCTGTGTGCAGGATTTCCAGAACTCCCAGAATATGGTCCGCACCGGTTGAGGGTTGATGCTGCCGAGGTAAGAGGCAATGAACCGATGGGTTAAAAGGCGACCCTTTTCCCGACGGACTAACTTCTCCAGTTTTTTCCGTTGAGCCAGGAAATCTCCTTCTCCCAGATGTACCTGTTTGCGTAGGTTGACCAGCTGGATTATATGAAATCCCCAGCGGGTTTTTACCGGAGGGGAAATGGCGCCGGGGGCTAGTTGCAGGGCAGCCCGGGCAAATGTTTCGTCTAATTGGCTGACCTTACACCAGCCCAGATCACCCCCATTGTTGGCTAAAACAGAGTCGCGGAAAGCCTGGCGGGCCAGCTCTTCGAACGAGGCACCGTTTAACAACTCGCGATACCATTGCCAGGCTTGACCACTGTCGGGAGTAAAAAGGTGGCGTACGTGAATTTCGGTGTTTATTTTCTGGTACATCCGGTAAAGTTCACTGTCGCTAACAACAATCTGCGCTTCAATCTTGGCGCGATAGAGGGTTCGCAGCAGCGCCTGCTTTTCCTCCCATTTCCGAAGGCGGACGAAGTTCGGAGTTCGGGTAAGGCCTTCCCGTTCTGCCAATTGAAACGTTAAGTGCTGGTCAATCAATTTGTCCAGCTCGTCCCGAAGGGCCGGAAGTCCGGTGGAATCCAGGCCAAAACCTGGATCTGTTTCGTAGAAGCGCCGGAAATCTTCCAGCAAAATGGGGTTCTGGTCAACCAGGGCGACGACTTCTCCCGCCGGAGGAGATTTTTGGATTTGACAACTGTTCAGTGCAATCAAAAGGATTATTAATAGAAGTGAGCGCCCTATTTTGGGTGGTTGCATTTGGATTACCGTTTTTTTATCGCAAAAATAATCTGACTACTTTAAAAGATAAAGAATTTTTTGAAAAATAGGCTTTATTTCTTAAAATTTATTCGCAGGGGGATTAAATATTGGAGCGTGCTATGAAAGCCCTTTTGTTTGAGAAGCCCGGGAAAATACGTTTTATTGAAAGGGAAACGCCGCAACCTGCTGCTGACGAGGTGCTGGTAAAAATAGCGTTTGCAGGAATTTGCGGAACAGATTTGCACATCATCAAGGGGGAAGCGCCAGCCAAACCACCGGTGGTGCTGGGACACGAATTCTCCGGCGTGGTGGAACGGTTGGGAAAGGCGGTGACGCACCTTTCTGTGGGAGATCGGGTGGCGGTTGATCCCAATAATTATTGTGGGAGATGTCGTTACTGCCGTAGCGGAGCAATTCATTTTTGCGAAAATCTGTCTCCGGTGGGAGTCAACCGCGATGGCGGCTGGGCGGAGTATTGTGCGGTGCCGGCCAATCAGGTCTATCGGCTGCCGGAGGGGACCTCTCTGGAATGGGGCGCTTTGGGGGAACCGCTCTCCTGTATTCTGCATGGCTGGAATCGCCTCGGCAGGGTGTCGCCCCATCATCAAATTTTAATTCTGGGAAGCGGATTGATCGGATTGCTCTGGGGAATCTTGCTGCGGAAGCACGGCGCTACTTCTCTGCTATTTAGCGAACCGCAGGAATCCCGAAGAAACAGAGCGAACCGTTTGGGTTTTCAGGCTGTTCTACCTTCCGAATTGCCCGGTTTTGCCCAAAAGAATAAAAGAGAATTTGACCTGATTATCGATTGCAGTGGAAATCCTGCGGCCATTGAACAGGCTCTCTCCTGGCTCGCCCCCCTTGGAACGTTCTTGTTTTTTGGTGTGGCGCCCATGAACAGCCGAATCAATAT
>JAJRXE010000291.1 GCA_024276455.1 Calditrichota bacterium | reverse complement strand
CCCTGCATTTGCTAACCGTTAATAAAATTTTAATGGGAAAAAGATATGGTGAAGCGCTTTAATCTTGCTCTGATTTTGGGTTTGTTATTGTTCAATTTGGCCTTGGCAAATCAAGGTGGTAGCGACACCTTCGGTTACATGTGGACGGACTCCCAGTTGCCGTCCAAAACCATAGATTACGAATGGATCGATGTTCGAGACGGTGCGGAGATATTTTTCACCAATATGGACGATGCCGTCTCCACCAATCCGGTAAGCCTGGGCTTCAATTTTACCTATTACGGCCATGTTTACAGCCAGGTCTATGTTTCAACCAACGGGTTCATTAGTTTCCTGCCGCTGGCTTCCTCCTATCCCCAGAACGATACCATTCCGGTTGCCACCGCTCCGGACAGTATTATTGCGCCATACTGGGACGATTTGGACGGGACGACCACCAATGGTAAGATTTACAAAAAAGTGGTGGGAACCGCTCCAAATCGCAAATTCATCATTCAATGGGACAATTTTAAACAGAAAAATGCCACAGCCGGTACGATTACCTTTCAGGTGGTTCTCTACGAAGGAAGTAATCTGATTAAATTTCAATACAACAACGTGGACACGGCGGTGGCGGACAGTCTGGAAGGAATCTCGGCCACGGTGGGAATTAAGGCAGGCGGCACCGGAGTTCTGTACAGCTATTTGCAGCAGAAAATCTTCTCTTTTTCTTCCATCCTGTTCCACAATAAAACCCTGGGCACCGCAACCGCTTCTATTGCACCCAATCAGGTAACGGTAAATACCAGTTCCCAGGAATTTACCTACCGTTTGTTTAACGTCGATCCGCTTGGAGCCGCCGGATTGGGAAAGGTGGACCGACTTGCCATTGCCAATCCCTTCGCCGGATTTACCCCAACGGTGACCAGCGTTAAAATGGACACCTTTAATGCTTACATTCGATATGTGACCGACCCGGACAACCCGGCCGATTGGCCAACGGATCCCGGATACGCAATCTGGGGGATTGTGGCGGATTCCGTGGTTATGCGTACCTATTATTTCGATGCCACCGATTCTTTAATTGTGAATTTTATTCAAGGGGTGCCTTCTACCACTTCTACGGGGAATCAATATCCGTCCACCTATAATGCGTATCTGGATTCCACGGCTACCCAGGTTGCCACGGAAGATGCCACTCAAACCTGGCGGGTGGACGTAGTGGAGGGTCCGGTGGCCGGAGTAAAAATTTACTTGGACGCGGCCGGTACCACCGAATTGGGAGATACCACTTTAACAGCCGGAGAAACCCTGACTCTTTACGCAGGCTCGGTGGATGCTCAGGGGAATTTCCTGGGTCTGGTGGCAGCGGATTGGCAGGTAAAACCGGGCGTTCTGGGGCAGTTCGAAAATAGTGACTCGGTGTTGGTTGCCGACAGCATTGTGACGTTTACGGCTCAGAAAGCCGGGAACGGACACATCGAAATCTCTTACACCTCCGGCGCAAACACTTACACAGATTTAAGCGGCTTGTTAACCGTGCAAGCCGGAGCGGCAAGCTACATTTTGCTGCGCAGCGAAGCCAATAACGGCGGAACCGTGCTGAGCGGCGTGAATCGTACCATTACTACCGACAGCACCATGGTGTTGTACGCCGCCCACTACGATGCGTACGACAACTACGTGGGCGACCTTCCAGTGGAATGGATTACCAATAATCTGGATACGGTTTACACCGGATTACATGCCTCGGTAACCTACGATCCGCGCACCACCAGCACCGGCGGAACCATCGGAACCAATTCGACCACTTTAACCAATGATGTAACCGGCACCATTGTGGTGAATGTGGGAAGTTTGAGCTACATTGTCATTCGCGACGCCACCCCGCCGGCAGGGAGCGAAATCGGTACATTAAACCTGACTGCCGGAGATTCCGTGGAGGTGTTTGCCAGCGGATACGACGCCGACGGCAATTTTATTGCCAACCAGTCTTCCAATTGGTCCTGGGTCGGCGATGCCATTGGCAACTACAAAATTTCCACCGCTTCAACCTCCAATGTCTTTTATGCCACCACGGTAGGCACCGCCAATCTCACCGCTACAACGGTAAGTGGGGGATTGCAGGATCAAACTTCTGCGATTTCGGTAAGCGCGGGCAATCCCGATTCGCTCCAGAAGGTGGCCGAAACGGACCAGCAAAGCGCACCGGCCGGACAGGCGTTGCCCATTCCCATTAAAGTTATTGTGAAAGATGCTTACGGTAACCGGGTTCCCAACGTGACGGTGACCTGGGTGCCCAAAAAGGGCGGAACCGTTTCGCCCACCAGTTCGCTGACCGATAGCTACGGGGTTGCTCAGACCACCTGGACACTTCACACCACCCTGGACACCGACACCGTGGCGGCTTACGTGGGCACTTTTACAACCACACCGGATACGGTTTATTTCTCCGGCTATCCCGAAGCTGCTTCCGGAAGAACCATGGTGTATGTGGACGCTGCCGCCGATACGGTGCGTACCGGCGCGGTGATGACCACCGTGGGCCCGTTCCGGGTGCAGGTGCTGGACAGTTTGAATAATCCCCTCTCCGGCGTGGAAGTAAACTTTGCGGTAACCAGTCGGCCCGACGAAGCCTCCCGGGATTCTCTGTACGACGAAGTGGTTTTAACGGATGCCAGCGGCATCGCCCAGACCTATTTGAGGTTGGGCACCAAATTGGGCACTTACCAGGTTAAAGCTTACACTAATGCGAATCCCAATCAGCTGCCTTTCAAGGGGGTGGCGGATACGCCCGGAGCGGCCGATTCCATTATTATTGTGGCAGGAAATCACCAAACCGGAACGGTTGGCCAGGCGCTGACCGATTCGGTAAAGGTAAAATTGGTTGACCTCTATTTGAATCCCTTAAGCGGGGAGACCATCACGTTCGACGTGCTGGCCGAAGGGGATACCACCTTTCCGGCCAGCCAGCTTACCGATGGGAACGGTCTGGCGGCCGCCAGCTGGCAAATGGGAACCGCCAGCGGTAATTACCATTTAATCGCCCGCCATCAGGCTTCCGGAATCGCCTCCGACACATTAATTGCCACCGCCAATCCGGGTGCGGCCTCGCTTGTTAGCCTGGTGAATATTCGGGGAGTGGCGGCCGATTCGGTGTCCGCCCTCGAAAATGCAGCCGTACCTTTTGTCGTAAAAGTGGAAGACCAGTACGGTAATCCGCTCTCTGGTCAGCAGGTAACTTTCGACGCGCCCGGCTACAATGCCACGCTGTCGCAAAGCACGGTAAACACCGGTTCTACCGGCGAAGCCAGTAATTCCGTTACCCTGGACAATGCCAGCGATGTAACCATTGTGCAGGCCTATGTTCCCGGCGCCGACACCACGCTGGTGCACATTTTCCGAATCCAGTACGTGGATGGAACATTGACGCCGGCCAGCGCCGCCGCGGGGGATTCGGTTCAATTCTCTTTGCAGGTGAATAACCCCGGGCCGTACACAACCCGTCTTGATCTTTTAAGCAGTACACTGAGCTTTACGGACGGAACCCGTACCTATCAAGCTGCTCTGGCCTCGCCGGATTCCATTCCCGGCTTAACATCAGGATGGAGTCTAACTTTTCAGAAACAGCCGGTCGATTCCCAGTTCCTGGCCTCGGAATACCAGCCCAAAATCACCCTTAACGGTACCGGAACCGATCAGAATTTAACCGGCTACTTTTTTACCGAAACAGGAAGTTTTGGGGTCTATTCGGCAAACATCACTTCGGTGACCGTGCAGTCCCCGGCTGCCCATCGCATTACCTCGGGAGACCAGGCCAGCTTTACGCTGAATCTGACCAATCAGGGTTCCTCCACGATTAATCTGGTGGGTAGTAATACCTTCATGGTGTTGGGAGCGGACACCTTTTACGCCCAGAGTAATCAGAGTGTTTACGGAAATGCCACCACGGCGGTGAATTTTATACCCAAGACGGTGAACACCGCGGCCAGCGCTACACCGCTGCAGGGCACTCTCTTTCTGGAAGGAACCATTAGCAGCATTGTTTACCGCGACACCCTGATTGTAAGCGATTCAATTTCGGTGGACGATGTACCCAACATTGTGATCGATCAGTT
This sequence comes from Calditrichota bacterium, assembly GCA_024276455.1. Classification (GTDB taxonomy): domain Bacteria; phylum Calditrichota; class Calditrichia; order RBG-13-44-9; family RBG-13-44-9; genus JAJRXE01. The sequence continues at coordinate 7,466 of JAJRXE010000291.1, read as the reverse complement.
TAATATTACCGCCGACACCGTTAGCCAGGGTGAAAGCAGTGTAACGGCGACTTTGACGCTCAGCAACGTGGGGGCGCTCAATGCGAGCGCCGAGATTCAGTCCATTTCTCTGATCGGACAATTGGGAACGCCTCAGTACTCGGTGGTTTCTCCCGCACTGCCGGTTCAAATTGCCGCGGATGGCTCTCAGGTGTTTAATCTCACTGTTTCGTTTGCGGAAGATTATCCCACCGGGACGGAGATAATCTGGCCGGAAATTTCTTACGCCGATGTGAATACTTCCACCACCTACAGCGTAACGGGGGCCACCACCCACCAGGATACGGTAGAGGTGCTCTCCCGGGCTCAGCTGGCGGTGGACACCCTGCGCTCTCTGGATAATCCGGTGAGTCAGGGGCAGCAAAACGTGCGGATCCGCATGGTGGTGCGGAATAATGGTCAATCCATGGCTATTTTAGACGACGCCAGCATTGCGTTCCAGAACAATCACACCATCGTTCAGTCCCCAACCTTTCCGCGGAATGTGGCAGGGCTGGATACGGTGGTGCTTAATTACTTAATCGATGTTAATTCCAATTCCTCGATTGGCAAAGATCCGATCTCGGGAACCCTGTCCTACCGGGATCAATTGAGCAACAACAGCTATTCTTACCAACATGTCCCGACCGATTCGCTGGATATCGTCGGTTTCGACACCACGCTGGTAACCGTAGAAGCCGTGTTAATCAATCCTGTTTACGTCAATATCGGGCAAACGGGGATTCCGGCGCAGGTGCGGGTGAGAAATGCCGCCCAGGCCGACATTCAGGTGGACAGTCTGAAACTGCTGTTTAGTCCTCAGCAGTTGAACCAGCAGACCCAGACGACCCTGCCGAAAGTGGTGGCGGGGGGTACCGAAGATGTCTTCGATCTGTCCATCGATGTTCCGAACAATGCGTTAACCGGCACCGTAACGGTGGACGCCGTAATCTACTACACCGAATCGGTTTCGAATCGCCAGTTCAGTAGAGACAATGCCAGCATAAAAGACAGCTTGATTGTGCAGATTCCGGCGCAGCTGGTGACCCTGACCATGGATATTGGAGAAGATTCGGTAAGCACCGGTAGCAGCGGTATTCCGGCCATCTTCGAGGTGGTAAATACCGGTGGAGCCGATGCCAGTATTACGTCGGTGGTTCCGGAATTGTTGCCGATAGGCAGCGATCTGGAAGTGACCCGGGTTTCACCCGTCAACATCCCGTTCACTCTGGCGGGAGGCGATACCGAACGCTTTGTTTATCGAATCAAAACCGGGACGAACATTGGCTGGCAATATTTGAAATTTGTTGTGAATGGAGAAGACGAAAACGACGGATCTGCCCTGGGACCGCTCCAGACCAATACGGATTCCCTTTACGTGCAGGAAGCGGGAGACTTGCGGATTGACAGTGTGGTGGTGCGAGTGGATACGGTGATTACCGGACAAACGAACATTCCTGCCACGGTTTACCTGCGTAATGTTGGCAGTGCCAACGTGGTGGTGAGCTCGGTGCTCTTACAATTTAGCCAGAGCGGGTTCACCCAGGGGGTGCATCCTGACGATGAAACAAGTTTCACGCTGGGAGCCGGAGCCACGGACAGCGTGCGTTTCCTGTTTAATGTAGAGGGAGATGCCGCACCGGGCCAGGTCATTGTGGGGGCCAAAGCCAGCGGAATTGAAAAAAACAAGAACGAACCGGTTTCCGCGTTGGCGTCCCAGTCCGATCTGATTACGGTGTTGCAGGGAGGCGGACTTTACGTTCAAACCGTGCAGGTGGTGGGAATTCCCCGAACACCGTACGTGGATTACAATCAAATATTTACCCTCCGGGTAGTGGTGCGCAATACCAGCGAAGAGCGCCTACGCGATGTCCACCTTCAGGTGTTCCGGGAAGACCAGCAGGTTGGAGACAGTCTGATAAGCTTCATCGCGCCGAATTCCACCGGCACAATGGATTTCGATTTGCGCGCTCCTGCTGTTTCGGGCGGAACGGTTTACCGGGCAAAAATCGTTTCCGGGTATTCGGTGGAAACCGGACAATTGATTACCATTAATCAGCCGGAAGACAACACAGAGGTGCTGTTTGTTCAAAAACCGGCGCAATTGAATTTGACCCTTGCGCCGGATACGACCATTTCGGTCGATCAGGAGTTCACGGTTCAGGCTACGGTACAGAATGTGGGCGAAGCTCCGGTAGGCAGCGGAAGTGTCCGCCTGGTGCTTCCTGCCAGCAATTCCGTCACCACCTCCGATCCGCTGGTGCGCGGCTTTACCAGCGTCGATACGGTACTTTTCTGGACCGTGAAGGGGGCGATTCAGACCCTTACCCGGGATACAATTCTGGCGGTCTTCGAAAATGTCCCGCTGGATTTGAACACCAATCAATTGGCGTCCGTGTCGAAGGGAACCGATTCGGTCTTTGTGTCGGTAGATACCTCGGCCACCATTCAAGATGTGGTGTTAGACATTATTTCGCCGCCGGGTGCGGTGGATCGAACGGTTTCGACCGGTCAGCTCTTTACTATCCAGGCCAGTGTGGATTTCCGGGGCAGTCTGTTGAATCGCCAGGCGGAATTGACCATGCCGCCGGGAGTGGGCTTCGCTCTCCAGAGTCCTTCGGTGCAGCCTGTGGCGGGAGAGAACGGGAATCGGGTCACCTGGGTTGTTCAGGCGCCGGATACGGTGGGCACTGGCCAGTACACCTTTCAGGTAACCGTCACGGCGATTGCCGAACTGACCCAGCAGGAAATCCAGAAAAACGCTCAAATAACGGTTCACATTCAAGATCGCTCGCTTTTAAAGTTGAGTTCTGCCGTGGTTTCCCCGGAAGGGGCGAAAGACGGCATTGTTAGCACCAATCAATGGCTGGTGTTGCGCTACAAGATGGAGAATCTGGGACAGGTTGGTACGCTGGACTCTTCGCTGGTGACGGTTGCTCTTCCCTCCGGTTTCTCTTTCAGCGCCACCACGGTGGACACAACGGACACCTTAAAAATCCCCACCGGAGACAGTATTGATGTGTCCATCTGGACTTTGAATTCGAGCCGGCCCATTCAAATAATTAAAGCCGAGGTCCAATCGGCTGCCCTGGATTCCAACGCGAATCAACCCGCCGCCGTGCAAATTGCTCAGGCCAGTAACGGGGTGCAAATTGTGCCCAGGGCGTTCCTGAGCATTCAGGACAGTATTGTGGCACCTCCCGGTGCCCAGGATGACACCGTTACGGTGGGGCAGACCTTCCAGTATCAGGTGCTGGTGCGCAACGTCGGGGTTGCTGCTGTTCAGGGTACCGGCACCCTGCGGTTGGTGGCCGATACGCTCCTGACGGTCCAGAGCGGGGCGGATTTCGTGGACACTCTGGAAACCGAGTTCACCGTGGGGCAGCCGTTGCTATTCACCCTCAAGGCGGAGGATCCGGTTCTCAGACTACTCGCTGAGGTACCGTCTTTCCTCCGGGTCGAAATTCTCCAGGCTCCGCTGGACGAGAATAGTCAGCAACCGGCGGTGGCAGAAAACGGGGGGATTCGAACGCACCCGATCTGGATTCAGGAAGCCGGCGATTATATTGTGAATCTGCAAATTCCGGACCGGATCAGCACCGAACAATTATTCGAAGTCCGGGCGGTGCTGCAGAATACGTCCCAGCTTTCCGAAACCCGGACCGCGGCTCTGGTGCTGGTCGATCCGGTGAACTTTGACATCCTGGACGATTCCGTAAAAACCTTTACTGGCGACACGGTTGTCTGGCGGGTGCAGGGGCCGGTCAATATTTCTCAGGATTCGCTGACCGCCCGAATGCAAGTGACCGTGAATGTTACCGAGACAAACAGCGGCGAAATGCTGCAATTGTACTCCAGTGTGAGAAGTCTGGTGGTGGAACGCAAGGCATTGTTAAGTCTGATTGCCACCGCCGAAGGCGAAACCTCGCTGTTGCTTTCCTTTAAACAAGAATTTACCATTGTTGCGCAGGTGACCAATGAAGGGAAAGCCGGCCTGGTTGGCGCTGGAAGGTTGAAATTGACCATTCCGGACACCTCTTTCCGTCTGGTGAATTCCAGCGATAGTCTGGAAAAAACCATTCAGTGGAACGGAAAAACGGGAACGGTGAGCTGGACCCTCAAGGCACCGGAAGATAAGATTACCACCACTACCCTGAAAGTTGAGTTCGCCCAGTTGCCTTACGATGTGAATACCGGGCGGCCGGCCGAATTGGATCCGGCTCACAGCACGGCCAGTCTGGCGATTTCCACCCAACCCCATCGTTTAAGGGTTCGCCGCCTGGCCGAAGTTCAGCCCGACAACAATATTAACCAACAGGGACAAACCAATTTGCCCTTGCTCGGTCTGGAATTAATCAACGGCAACCGCTTTGTGCAACCAGTGACCATCGATTCAATCCGGATCTCCCTGCGTTCTCTGGGCGGAACCGGCGAGATTCTGCCCTCTCCCGGAAAAATCCTCAAGTCCGTGAAGATCGGTAACCTGGCGTTCTACGAAGGCGGTCCCGGCGCAGTCACTTACGCCGAATATACCGTGAGTGAATCCGCCGACAGTGTGCTGTTTATTGTATTTAACCAGACCCTCGCTCTGGCGCCGGGAGATACCGGCAGTCTGGTGGTGTTGGTGGACATCCGCGAAAATGCCCCGAATGTGAGCTTTAAGTTAAGAATCAACAAACTGTACGCTTTCGATGCGACCAAGAACGAAATTGAGGTAGTGGACGAGCAGGGGCGGGACTTCAATCTGGAGACCAATGAAGAGAATTCTTCCGTGCAGGTGAACATCGTTTCCTCGGACGAAGAAAAGGTCTTCGGAAACTATCCCAATCCCTTTGGCAACAGCGATCGCGAAACCAAGTTTGTCTTCCTCATGAAAGAGCCCGGAACCGCAGAGTTGCAAATATTTACCTTGCTGGGCGGTTTGGTGTACAGTACCAAGGTAGATGTGAACGAAAGCGGACTTTACGATGGTCTTTTAACCTGGGATGGTCGCAACAATGCCGGCCGGCAGGTGCTGAACGGGGTGTACATTGCCATTTTGAAAATTCAATACCGGGGTGGCGGTAGCAAGCAATTCAAGACAAAAGTCGCTTATATTAAATAAACTGAAGAAAGCCTATGAAAACGCGTAATAAAATTTTTCAGACAATGTTGCTTGGATTGGTGATTCAGGCAGTGGTGGCGATGTCGTTAATGGCCCAGTCGGAAGGGGAACACGGTACGACCATGAATCTGAGCTGGGGAAGTGGAGCGCGCGCCATGGGGCTGGGAAGGGCGTACACGGCTCTGGCGAACGATCCGTCGGCGCTCTTCTGGAATCCTGCCGGACTGGAAAATGTCCAGCAAATAACCTTCACCCTCTTTCACAACCAGATTTTTGAGGGCACCACCTACGATTTCTTTGGACTGGTGTATCCTACCCTGAACTACGGTTCGGTGGGATTCGGATACGCCCGTCTGGGAACCGGCGACATTCCCATTCGCACCCGCTACAACGAGCTGCAGGGAAACGCCAATTACGAAGAGAGCGAACTGTACATTTCTTACGCCAAAACTTTACCGTTCCACATTCTGGGAGGTGTGACCTTTAAAATTCGCCGTCAGCAATTTACCCTGATTAATCAAACGGCAACCGGAATGGGGCTCGATATCGGATTTATTTATCGTCCCACCGTCGATCATGTGCTTTTGCGAAACACCACCCTGGGTTTCAACTATCGGAACTTCGTTTCGCCTTCCTTGAAGCTGGGAACCGTTACCGAGAGCGAACCTTACAACCTGAACTTCGGTTATGCTCGCTATTTCCCCATCGGGGAAGGCGGTGGAGGAATAAACTTTGTTCTCGATTATCGCAAGAACCGTTACGTGAGCGGTTCCATTCACACGGGTGCGGAATATCTGTTCCGTAATATTGGCACCATTCGGTTGGGATTCGACAATGGACACCTGGCCTTTGGTGGGGGTGTTAAATATTCCTTCCTGGAAATCGACTATTCTTTTGGATCCGTGGCCGACAATGGGGCGTTTCCGGCAACCCACCGCTTTTCGGTTACGTTCCATATTGGAAAAACTCGGGAAGAGCTAATTCTGATTGCCGAGGAGAAACGAAAACAGCGAGAACGGGAACTGGTGGAAAAAACCAAGGAAGAGGAGCGGAAGCAGTTTATTGCCGAACATCTCCAGAAAGGGCAGGAATTTTTACAGAACCACCAGTACTTCGATGCCTATGTGGAATTTCAGCAGGTCATTTCGGTGGATCCGTTTAACAAAACGGCCAATGCTTTGCTGGACAGTGCCGACCAGATGATTAAGCTGGAACTGGAAAAACGGCAGCAAGAAGCGATTGCCAAAGCGGTTGACAAAGAGTTAGCCCGGGAAAACAAAAAATTTGTGGATTTCCACATGGAAAAGGGACGTCTCTTCCTGGAAAAGAACCAGTTTACCGACGCGTTGATGGAATTCAACCTGGCGTTAGAGCGAGCGCCGGACGATCCGACGATTCAGGATGCCATTGCTACGACCAAACGGCGGCTGGAAGAACAGGTGCGAAAATTGGTGAAGAGTGGTCGGGAGGAATTCCAGAAAGGCAATTACTCCAATGCCCTGCGCATTTTGAGCGAAGCATTGGTCCTGGCACCGGATAATCCCCAGTTGAAAGAAGAAATTAACACCCTGGCGAACCGCATCAAATTGCAGCAATACGTCCAGAAGGGATTGCAATTGTACGACTTGGGTGAGTACGAACAGGCCCTTTCGCTCTTTGAAGAAGCGCTTCGGATGGATCCCACCAACCAGCAGCTGAAGCAGTACATCGAACGCACCAAGCGTGGTCTGGGTACGGTGGAGGTGGAAATGGATCAGGAAGCCGAACGGCAGTATTACAAAGGGGTCGATCTCTTCCTGGCCGGACGCTATCAGGAAGCTCTAGAAATCTGGAAAGAATTGCAGAAAAAATATCCCTACAGCAAAAAATTGCAGGACAATATTCGCAGTGCGGAAGAGCGTTTGCGACGTACCAAAGAGTAACAGATTTTCCGTTTTGAGGGAAACAAATTTGGTTTTTGAGGAATTAATAATTAATATTAACAGGAGCGAAGTCGATTACGACTTTAGTAATTAGAATAAAAAATAGCGAAGAGAATGTTTAAAAATGTAGTAAAAGAAGAAATTATCATTCCGGCGCAAATGTCCTATCTGCGCCAGGTCAGGGATTTTATTGAGTATTTTGGCAAAAAACATCGGTTTAGCGAAAAAATCATCAATTCTTTTAAATTAGTTGTTGATGAAGCCTGTACCAATATTATTCGCCACGGCTATCGGGATATTAAAAATGGGCAGATTGTTATTCGAGCCATCGCCCGGCGGTTAAGTTTAACCATTGTCATTATCGACCAGGGACAGAGTTTCGATCCCCTCCAGGTTAAAAACCCGGCTTTGCAGAAATACAT
>JAJRXE010000290.1 GCA_024276455.1 Calditrichota bacterium | reverse complement strand
AATACCGGCGTAGGGAAACGGAGCGAATTGATCTTTTCTACATCATTTCGCCCTCTGTTCAGGAACCGTTTCCCGCGCGGGTAACGGTTTTTTTGTTGTCTCAAAACAGAGGAGGTGGGCCATGAAGTTCTTTTTCCCAGTCATCATCAGCTTTCTCCTGGTGGTAAGCGCCCTGGCGCAAACCGGCAGTATTGTGGGGGTGGTACAGGATGCCCGCACGCAAGAACCACTGGTGGCGGCAGATATTTTGCTTCCGGCGTTAAAACTGGGCACCACCAGTGACCCAAATGGGGAATTTCAACTGGAAAATATTCCTGCTGGCCGCTACCTGATCCGGGTGAACTACCTGGGGTATCAAACCTACCGGGATTCTATCACGGTGGCTGCCGATCGGGTAGTGAAATTGACCGTTCGTTTAAAAGTGCAAGAAATTCCCGGGCAGGAAATTGTGGTGGAAGCCACCCGCGCCCGGGAACGCGAAACCCCGGTGGTCTTCACCAATCTGGATCAGAAATACCTGCAGGAGAATTATTCCGTGCAGGATATTCCTATGCTGCTAACGGAAATTCCCAACGTCTACTCTTACTCCGATGCCGGGAATCCCATGGGTTACACCTATATGAAAGTGCGGGGGTTCGATCAGAGTCGGGTGGGGGTCATGATTAATGGCATTCCCCTGAACGACCCGGAAGACCACCAGGTGTACTGGGTGGACATGCCCGACTTTGTGGAGAGTGTTCAGGACATTCAGATGCAACGGGGTGTGGGGAGCTCCCTTTACGGCGTTTCGACCTTTGGGGGCAGCCTCAATATTCTAACCACCCGTTACGCTTCTACACCGGGTCCAGAAGTGTTCATGAATTACGGAAGTTACCAGACCCGAAAATACGGCGCCAAGGTGAACACCGCGCTGGCGGACGGACGGTATTACCTCCATCTGCGCGCGTCAAAAATGATTTCCAACGGTTACCGGGAAAATGCCGGCACCAATCTGTGGTCTTTCTTTGGTTCTCTGGTGCGCTATGGCCAGAAGTCCGTTACGCAAATAAACGTGTACGGCGGAAAGGAAATCACCCATGCGGCCTGGGAAGCTTCTCCGGAGAGTGCGCTGAAGAAAAAACACAACCACAACCCGATTACTTACCCCAACACTATCGACAATTTCAGCCAGCCGCACCTGGAACTGCACCACAGCTACCGGCTGAACGAACACTGGAGTTTTAACAACACCTTCTTTTACATTCACGGAAAAGGTTATTACGAAACGTACAAATCCGGAAGAAACCTCTGGGAATACGGTTTAATTCCCGCAGACGACGGTTCGGAGAGCGATCTGATTCGCCAGAAATGGGTGGACAAAAATCAGTTCGGCTGGGTGGGACAGGCCGTCTGGAAACATCCCCTGGGGGAACTCACCGTCGGTACCTATTTGAGCACCTTTTACAGCGACCACTGGGGTGAGGTGGAGTGGTTGCAAACGCCGCTGGTAACATTTACTCCGGGGCAAAAGTATTACCAATACCGGGGCCGGAAGAATTACCTCACCGGCTATGTGAACGAGCTGTTTCGCCCCCTGCGCAACATGACCGTCATGTTGAATCTTCATTACCAGTACATTTACTTCCGGTTCTGGCACGATCCGGTGGCCAATTTTCAGGGCGAACTTCGCCATGCTTTTACGGTGGAATACAATTTCTTTAACCCCCGGCTGGGAGTAAACTACAATTTTAATAAATTTTTTAATATGTTCGGAAATGTTTCGCTGGCGCAGCGGGAACCGGCGGATCGGGAACTTTACGACACCTGGGATGGTCCGGACGATCTGGGGGTCCACCCCCTGTTTAAGAAATCTCGTCCGGTGCTGAAAAATGGTCGGGTGGATTACGTGGAGTGGAGCGATCCGGTGGTAAAACCGGAAGAATTGGTGGATCTGGAATGGGGGGTGGGGTTTGCCCGGCGGAATTTATTGCTCAAACTCAATCTATTCTGGATGGGGTTCCGGAACGAGATTGTGCCTTACAGCGCCGTGGACGAGGACGGGTTTCCGATTCGCGGCAATGCCGACGAAACAATTCCCCGCGGGGTGGAAACCAGCTGGTTGTGGCGTCTGCCCTACTCGCTGGAATTTAGTGGGAATTTTTCCTGGAATGACAATTATTACCGTAAGTTCGTTTACTACGATTACGACCGGTACAGCGGCCAGACACTGGCGCGGGATTTTAGCGGTCACAAGATTCCGGGTTTTCCGGAGCTTCTGGCCAATTTGCGTCTGACTTACCGGCGCCCGGCCTTTACCGCCTCCGTGCATTTTCAGCAGGTCGGTAAGCAGTATCTGGACAACACCCAGAACGAGGCACGCACCGTGCCGGCTTTCCAGGTGCTGAATTTAAATTTTTCGTACCGTCTGAAGAATCTTTTGGGAACCCGTCAACTGCAACTTACTTTACAGTTGAACAATGTGTTGAACCAGAAATACTACACCGCCGGTTACTACGATGCCTGGGCGGGTGAGAATTACTACTGGCCGGCGGCGGAATTCAACTGGATTGCGGGATTGCGCTGGAACCTGTAAACCAGTTTGCAAAACGGGGTGGATCGGTTCTCAACCGCCTCCACCCCGTGAAGGAGGCCCTTCATGGAACAGAACACCTTTTTGCTCGTCGCCAATGGCGAGCTGGATTGTCGGACGTTGGAACGGATTTCCTCCCGGACTTTCCACAAAATCGTGGCGGCAGACGGGGGAGCGTTGCGCGCTCTGGCTTACGGGATGATTCCCGATGTGATTATCGGCGATCTGGACTCCGTGCAACGGCTGGATCGCACTCGTTTACCCCAAACAGAATTCATTCACCAGCCCTCCCAGGAGCTGAACGACCTGGAGAAAGCCCTCCATTACTGCCGGGAGCAAGGGGCGACTCATTTAGTTTTGCTTGGCCTGACCGGGCGGCGACTGGATCACACCCTGAATAATCTCTCCGTGTTAAGCCGTTACGACCGCTTCTTTAGCCTGGAAATTTATGATCGCTACGGTCAGATTTTTCTGGTACGCGCCCATTTTCGTTATCAGGGGACGCCGGGGCAAACCATCTCGCTGATTCCCCTCAATACTGTGGCAGGGGTTACCACCCGGGGATTGAAATACCCCTTGCAGGACGAACCGCTGATTTTCGGACAGCGAGAGGGCCTCAGCAACGAGGTCGTGGAAAATCCGGTGGAGGTAACGGTACGCCAGGGGCTGTTGTTGGTGTTTGTGAATCAGTTGGGGGAATATGATTAAATTACATTTTCTGGAATACCTGCCCATCGGCATGTACCTGGTGCTGCTCTTGTTCATCGGGTTTCGACGGCGGGGGAATCCGGAAGACGAGGTGGATTTTCTGGTAGGCGGGCGCCAGCTTACCTTGCCTGCTTTTGTCGCCACCCTGGTTACCACCTGGTACGGCGGTATTCTGGGAGTGGGAGAATTTACCTACCGGTACGGGATTTCCAACTGGGTGGTGTTTGGTTTACCCTACTACCTTTTTGCCATCGTATTCGCTTTCTTTCTGGCTCCCCGGGTTCGCAAATCCAATTTACTGTCCATTCCGGACCAGTTTTATCGCCATTACGGAAAAACCAACGGATTACTGGGAACCCTCTTCACCTTTTTACTCACCCTGCCGGCACCCTATGTGCTGATGGTGGGATTAATGGTTCAGATGATTACCGGTTGGAGCTTGTGGATCTGCGTCATGCTGGGAACCTTGTTCTCGCTGGTGTACGTGGTGGCGGGCGGATTTCGTTCGGTGGTGCGGACGGACAAATTGCAATTTTTGCTCATGTTCGGAGGGTTCTCGGTTATTCTGGTTATTCTGGTGAGTCGGTTTGGAGGGCTGGGATTTCTGAAAACTCATCTACCGGCGCTCCACCTTACCTGGCATGGCGGAAACTCTCCGCAGTACCTGTTGGTGTGGTTTTTCATTGCCCTGTTAACGATTATCGATCCCGGTTTCCATCAGCGCTGCTACGCTGCCAAAACCGGACGCATCGCTCGCAACGGAATTCTCTGGTCGGTGGGTTTCTGGTTCCTTTTCGATTTTTTAACCACTACCACCGGACTGTACGCCCGTGCCTTGCTGAACGATATTAATCCGGTACTCTCGTTTCCGCTGCTCTCCCACCAGGTGCTGCCGCCGCTGCTTTCCGGCATTTTCCTCACCGGATTGCTTGCCACCATCATGTCCACCCTGGACAGCAATTTCCTGCTTTCCGCCATCACCATCGGTCACGATTTTTTTGCCCGGGTGAAAAAAGAAGTTCGCTCGCGGGCAGCCCTTACCCGCTTGGGCCTGGGAATTAGCGCCGCACTGTCCGTTTCCCTCGCTCTGGCGTTGCTCTCGGTCATTCAACTCTGGTATGTGGTCGGGACGTTTTGCATTCCCCCCATGTTGCTCCTGGTTATGGGAAGTTACTTTTCCGTATTCCGGCTCTCTCACCGCCTGGTCCGGGTAAACCTGACCGTCCCGTTCCTGGTCTCGCTTATCTTTCTGATTCAATCCGTCCGGACGAGTCCCTCTTTAACGGAGCTAACCTACTGGTTGGGGATTCAGCCCATGTACCCGGGCTTATTTGTTTCATTATTAATCTGGGTGGTGGGTTGGAAAAAAAGCAAAAAAGAAGCGAGTAAAAATTCAACTACTCGCTAAATGGGGAATTCCTGCTCGGTTAATTTACGGTTTTGATGATTGAACCGTCCGGGCGGTACACCAGAACCTGGCTCGAGAGCCGGCTTTGGGACAGTTTTCGGGCTTGCCGAATGGCGTCCTGTCGTTCCGGAAATGTACCGAGCAAGGCTCCGTCTTTCAGCACCACCCAGGAATCTTCCAGCGGTTTCACCACAAAAATATTACGTGCTGCCATCGTTCCCTCCTCTGTTTTTTGGTTTCTTGTTTATCGGCCTAATTTGTTCATACTTTATTACTGTTTGATTTCAATTAAGTTGCAGAACAGTTAAATTTTTTCTCTGCCTGCTGGTTTCCCGGCGCTTCCGAGGCGTAAACAGAAATTGGAGGATGGAAATTTCCGAGAAGGGAAGTGCTTCCGGAGGCTGGAAATTAATATTCATTTGTAATTTCCGGAATGGAGCCTTATTTTTTGCGATTATTTTTTGAGAGAGGAGAAGGGACAGATGAACTGGAAATACAAGACTGGATTCCTGCTTTTGGTGCTGGCATTACTCTGGTCCTGTCAGCCGAAAGTGACCAGACTCGTGACACCCCCGGTTCCTCCCGACACCGTTCAGATGATTCCGGCCTTACCGGATTCCGCCGTGGTGATTGTGGATACCGAAAATGTGCGAGAAACCCCGAATGGAAAAATCGTGGGGAAATTGTACAACGACGACATGGTGTACCTGGATGCTCGAGTGGGGAACTGGATTAAATTTCACAATTTTTATTACCAGGAAGGGTACGTGTGGGGACCCTCAATCGGTTTGCCGTACCTGAATCTGTACGATCCCCGCTACTACTTCGACCCCCGCAGCGGGCAGTTTTACGCGGTGAGCTACATTAAAAAATTTCTGGGTAGCGCGGGAGAGGAACAGAAAATTTCCGACACGGAGTACCGCCTGATTTTTCGCAATCTCGGCTTGGGAAGTCACACCGAAGATGTGTGGGAAGTGACCAACCACACCACCGAACGGGTGGAACATCAAATGGTATTGTACGTGCGCCGCCAGAATGGGTACGACCGGATTTACCAGATGCGGATTGACTTTTACCGCCCGGTGGCAGGGGTAAAGGAAGCATTGAAAAAGTGCGGACTGGAATACCGGGAACCGTCTATCGAGAACGAGGAGAAGGTAGTCTGGAAGGCTGGGGAGCTCCTGCCGGGATTGCAGGTGGAGCTGGAACGAACGGAATGGAAAAGCGATGTCTTTTCCACAGTCTGGTATAAACTGACGGATGGAAAATAAGATTGCTTAGATTTCTTCGGCTTGAGCTTTTCATGGGTTGTTTTTCAAATGTTTTGTCATTTTATTTAGTGTTTAGAAAAGTGCGTACGGAGAAAAAACGGCGGCCTAAAGCGCAAGCGGTGAGCTCTGCCTAAAAACACCTCAAATTGACAGATGAGGATCGAAGTTATGAAAAACATCCAATATTAAGTGAAAAAAATTTAGAATATTATTCATTTTTTGTTTGCAATGCAAAAAATAGCTATGTTCGGCTACAGGCCAATGCGTCTTTTTTTATGCAATATGGAGCTTCCGACATACACAAAAAAGATGCTTTGAGCTATCCGCTGGAGCTTTTTGTTAGGACTCTTAACCTCAGAATGGAAAACCTAAATGAATACCAACAGTGTAGTGCTGCTCATCACGCGCTTTAGAATAACTAACTGCTGGACCGTAATGAATACTTGAATTTTCTAAAATGTATGTTACTTCAAGATGAGTGGCGTATTTTGACTCCCATTTTCCGTTGTGATCTGCCCATTCCATGCCGGGTGAAACAGAAAAAACAAGATTACGCCACAGATTGGCTGCTAATGAAATCATAGCACCATAATGTTTTTCTTTAGAAATAATTGTTTCTGCTCCGACCCGGATAGATAAATACCTCTGAACCCCTTCACCTGGCAACCTTTTCATTATATGCAGGTGAAAATTGAAACCATTTTCCTTGTCTTCCTTCAAATAAGCATAGCCAACCGAAAGACCCACCTCTATTTCACCTAACTCATGACCACTATTTGCTTCTGTATTACGATCTTTGGAAAAAGCCAATGTATTTATACTGACCCAGCCGATTATAATCAAAACCAAGGCTTTAATAACTGCTAAAAATTTCTTATTCATATACTATCTCCGAATTTATTATAATAGGAAATACATACTAATAAAGTTATTGTATTTTTATGATGTAGAGTAGTTTATAACTCTGACAATAGTTAAAAAGTAAATTATATTTTCATAATAACTATGGCATCTTTGTTTAAATTTTCAGGGCAATGAGGAAATGAAAAGCATCGAGAATATTGCCGAATATTCTATAAATTTTGCCATTCCATTAACTTTATAAATTCGAAGAAACTAAAATTTTCATGGGCTTAATGCTCGATAGATTATAAGAAAGGGGCACAAGGCCCCATATTCTTTAGTAACGATAGGGACAATACGCGGAGCGCCATCCCATGCCCCGGCCGGCGCCTCGTCCGCCCCGGGCGAAACCGCCTCTGCCACGGCCGTAGCCTCCGGCGTAATTTATTCCCAAACCATAACCACGCCCTGCTCCGAATCCCATGCCGATTCCGATGCCTAGACCGCAACCGGGAGGCAACATGGCCAATTGTTCCGGAGTTAACAGTTTACGTGCCTCAACCCGAAGGTTAAGCGCTTTCTCCTGCAACTTCTGCTGAATGGTTAGCATTTCTTTTTGCAACGCCGTAATCTTGGACTGGTTCTTAACCGGATCCAACATCAGAGTGCGCAGTTCGAGCGATTTACTTTGCAGCTGATTACGCAAGTCAACCGTTTCATTGTAAAAAGCGGTGCGCAAATCATTCAGTTTAGTGAGTTGTTCGCTGGTTAAATTCAGGTTAGCTGCATAAACATATCTTCCGGCACCTGGCACTACACCGACAGCTCTATTTTGGGAAAATCCGTTACCAAACAACCCCAGCACCAGAGCAGCACTCAGCAAATAAACTAACTTCTTCATTTTTCATTCCTCCTTTACTTGATTAATTGTTTCTATTACACCATTTTTAATCACTTTCAACTATTAATACAGGAGGAACGGGGAATTTCTTTCACTTTTTTTCAGAAAAATTTTTTTGAAAGATAGGATATGAGGAGGTCAGGTTCGTCAAACCGGGCGACTGCTTTAGAATGCAAAAAAAGTATTATTTTAAATTCAACTCAGAAAAATCAAAATCGTATCGGACCTTTACGATAACGTTTACCGCGTCCTGACCAGCGGCGGACTTCCTTAGCCCGAAACGTATCTTTGCCGGTTTGCTGACCGATTATCTTAATTTCAAGATTCTTTTGCGGAGTTATGCGCCCGCGCCAGATGGTTTGTGAAATATCAATATTCCATGTTTTACCTTTAAAATCTTCAAGGCGGATCTTACCATTTGGTAACACTTCAAGAATTTTTCCGGCCAACAGTCCTTTCTCCGGCGAGGTCCACATATCTATCTTTCGGCCATGCACCCCTTTGTAAAACGGCACATTTTTTTCGAAAGCCAAATCAACCCGTTTAACAATGCCCAATTGGTGCAAAGCCAGTCCGCCTAAAAGCGATAAAATTAGACTTGCAGAAAGAACCAGTACGGTGCTGTACCGGTAACCTTTCTCCGTACGCCGGAAATAATAATAAATTAAAAATGCAAATCCGATTAAAAAGAGGATCCAAACATAAGGGATAACCATTAGCGCAAATTCAAGAATATTCTGTCGAAAATGAGGATACAAATCCCATTCGGCATGCTGCATGTGGTAAATGATCAGCCCGCTTGAAATTGAACCCAGTAGTACGGATATCCCAAATAGCGTCCAGATGACTGATCGCTTAAACAGAAAATACTGTTTGGGGTAAGGACGAATATTTTCCTGTTCGATTTTTTCCAGAACTTTTTTACTGATTTGTGCCATAAACACCTTTATGATTTTAAATGGTATTTTGTTGCGATTTTTTTGAATTTGTCTTTTGCCCGTTTTAGCAAAGTAGCCACGGTACCCGGGGGTTTACGCAAAATATCGCTGATTTCCGTATAACTCATCCCTTCCAGATAATATAGGATTAGGACTTCTCTATATTTTTGTGGTAGTTCTTCTAAAACTTTATGTACAGCCTGAGCCTGCTCTTTCTTAATATAGGTCTGGTACCCATCTGGCTCTTCACTTATGATTTCAAACAGGTTACTAAAGGCTTCTGGATCGTCATCCAGGCTTTCTAGTTCTCTCTGACGTTTACTTTTATGATAATGGTTGATAATTTCGTTACGGGCGATGCGATAAATCCAGCTAGAAAAAGATAAATCCGGATCGAAGCCGTTCAGGTTACGGTAAACCTTAATGAATATGTCTTGCAAAATATCCTCTGCTTCAGTATCGCTAACATTTGTTAACCGATGTATATAACGCAGCAGGCGCCCTTCGTAACGTTCCATTAAATAATAGAAAGCTTCTTTATTCTGCGAAGAGGCTTCAACAAGTTGGGCATCGGTCAGGTTTTGTAATTTTTCGGTTATCAGTATTTTGGCCATATAATGTCTAAACGTGTTCTATTTAGTTGAAATAATTGTAAATTTCAAAAATAATTAAAAAAACAAGTGTGTCTCAAGTTTCGAATCCACATGTCTACATAAGGTTAATCTTTAATTCAGTGAATCTTGTTTATCTTATCTAATCTTTATTTCAATACAGGCCAAGCTGCGTTAGTTAATTCTAATCTTTGAACTATGCAAGAGCTTTTTTCTACCGGGAAAGCAAAATGCTTGCCTTACAATTTGTACATCGACCAGTTGCCATTTAACTGGTTTTACGCATCCGCCTTCCCCGGGCATCTCCAGTTCTCTGTTTCATCGTTTGTCCCGTCACCCTACTGCAAGGTAATCTTTCCTAACTGTTTTTGGGTGAAGAATTATCGATTCTTTTTAGTTGCCTCGCGGATTTTTTCAATATCGTCGAGAATTTCCACTGCTCGACCAATGCCTTTGCCCAACCAGGCACCACCGTCGATGGTTAAACATTCCCCGGTAATGTAGGTTGCGTACGGCGAAACCAGGTAGAGCACCGCGTTGGCTACCTCCTGCGGATCGGCGAAACGCTGCAAGGGAATGTCGTCAATCAGGCGCTGGCGGATTTCATCGGTGGGCCAGAGGCGTACTCGGGCCCCCTCGGTGTCAAAAGGTCCCGGTGCCACCGCGTTTACACGGATGCCGTACCGGGCCCATTCCACCGCCAGGGTGCGGGTCATGGCCAGAACTCCCGCCTTGGCGCTGGCACTATGAATGGTTCCCGGCCCACCCGTCCAGGCATAGGTGGCCAGAATATTCACAATTTGACCGCGTTTTTGTTCGATCATCACGTTTCCTAAAATTTGGGAGCAGTAGAAACTGCCGTTCAACACAATGTCGATCACCGCTTTCCAGCCTTTCAGGGGCAGTTTTTCGGCAGGGTAGAGGAAATTCCCGGCGGCATTGTTCACCAGAATATCGATCTGCCCGTAGGTTTCCAGCACTTTGTCCCGCAAGGCCTTCACCTGCTCCGGTTCGCGCACATCGCACACCACCTTCAGAACCTGATCGGTGAAAGGCAGAATTTGTTTTTCGCCTTCGTCCAGATGTTCCTGGCTGCGGCTGGTAATTACGATTCTGGCCCCGTGGGCGGCAAAAGTGCGGGCAATTCGATTCCCCAGTCCCGTACCGCCTCCGGTAATAATGGCAACCTGGTTGTCAAGTACATTTTCGGTAAACATAAAAACTCCCCATTTTTGTTCAATTTGTTAGAATAAAGTTCTTGATTCCGAATTTCCAAATCTCAAATTCCTCTGTAGGAGCCCCTTTGGATTCTATTTGTTCTCCGAGGGGCATGATTTGGAGTTTTAATTTTCATAATCGTTTTCCCTTTTCCCAATCAGAATGATTATCTGCGCCGGTCGCAAATGGTATTCGAAGAATTCCGGGACAAAGTCCCGGGCGTATTCCGGAGAGACGTCCTGTATTTCCCGCGGACGATCGAGCAGCGCCGGAAGGTTCTCGAACAGAACCGGCTGGTGGTGGTGCAGATCTTGATTCAGTAAAATCAGGCCGGTCAGGCGACCGTTATGGCTGGTTTTTTTCAGGCAAAGGACCTGGGGATTACCGCTGTCGATTTTTTCGGTTTGGCTTTCTTCCCCGAACACCGGGAAGTTTAGTTTTAGTTGATTGCACCGGGCGATGAAATCGCGCAGGTCCACTGTCGGTTCTTCCCAGTCCTCCGGAGTGGTTTCCACCACGTGGAGTTTCTTGCGAAAGCCGAATTCAAAGCCGATGGGCATCATGACGCCGGTGGAAAAGGTAGCGGCAAACGCGTAACGCATTTTCACGGCGGCCCAATTGCCCTGCAGTTCCGCAGCCAGACGTTCGGTATCGTGAGATTCCGGAAAGCTGATGGAGGGCGCCCCCTGGAGACGATTCTGTTCGTACTGTTCCAGCGCCCAGGGGTCCCGAAAATTCCAGTATTTGGAACTGTTGAAAATAAAGTCGAAACCGGCCTGCGCCAGTTTCAGAACCTCCGAAAACGGACAACCAAGCGATTCGGCAAAGAATTTTACCTCCGGATTTTTGTTTTTGGCGGATTGAATGAGTCGTTCCCACAATTCCGTCGGAACCTGATACGCCGCGTCGCAGCGAAAACCGTCGATCCCCAACTCTAAGAAGTAAGCGACGAGTTTTTCCCAGTAAGCCCACAGGTTTTCCCGGTCGGGAGAATTCAGGTTGTCGATTTCAGCCAGATCACCCCACACTGCCACCACCCGGTCTCCGTCCATCGCTTTGGGATTCACAATCCGGCCGTTTTCGTCGCGCTTGTACCATTCCGGATGCTGCTCGACCAGAACGGAATCGATGGCAGTGTGATTAATGACCAGGTCGAGCATGACCCGCAACCTCAGTTTGTGAGCCCGGTTAATTACCAGCCGGAATTGTTCTTCCGGACTGAATTTACTCCTTTTAGCCAGGTAGCGCGGATCGATCTGGTAGTAATCCTTAATGGAATACATGCTTCCGGAAAAGCCCGACATTTGAATGGGGTTAATAAAAATCCAGTTGAAGTGCATCTCCGCCGCCCGTTTCAGATGAGGAAGCCACTGTTTAAAAGGACCCACCAGGCGGGGGAAGAGATTGTAAATAATGGGAGGAGGCGTGGGAATTTTAGTCATGGTGTTTTTTCCTTCTTCTCGTTTTTGCTTGAGGTGTAAATTAATTTACCTTTCCCGCTAATCCAATGTCAAATCCGAAAGTTTAGCCAAAATGCGATGCCGGGCCGAAGAATTCCCTTGCCGGGAAAAAAGAATTTTTTTCAGAAAGGATGGTAGATTGGGAGATTTTTGTATTAACTTGTTAAGATGTAGAAAATTAATTCACCCAAAGTTAATATTTATTGAGTTAAGGAAGTAAATGGAAAAGTTACAAAAGTTTGTAGAGCTGGGATTGTCGGACAACATCCTGCAAGCTCTCAAAAAGAAGGGGTTCGAGGAGCCCACTCCCATTCAGGAGAAGATTATTCCTCTGCTAATGGAGAGGGATCAGGATTTAGTGGGGCAGGCCCAGACCGGCACCGGCAAAACGGCCGCCTTTGGCATCCCCATTATCGAGAAACTGAAGGAAAAAACCCGGCACATTCAGATGCTGATTCTGGTTCCGGTGCGAGAATTAGCCATTCAGGTGGCGGAAGAATTGAACTCCCTCAAAGGAAAGAAAAAGCTCCAGATCATTCCGGTGTACGGAGGTCAGTCCATAGAACTGCAATTGAAACGGCTGCGAAAAGGGGTGGATGTGGTGGTAGGAACCCCGGGGCGCATTCTCGACCATTTGCGGCGCGGGAGTTTAAACCTGGAGGCAGTCTCTTACGTGGTACTTGATGAAGCGGACGAGATGTTGAACATGGGATTCATTGAAGATGTGGAGGAAATTCTTTCCGCCACCAACCCCGACCGCACCACTCTGCTGTTTTCGGCGACCATGCCGCGGGAAATTGTGGCCGTGGCACGGAGACACATGAACGACTACGAAAAAATCGCGGTAAAAACCAAAGAGGTAACGGTAGACTTAACCGACCAGATTTATTTTGAGGTTTCCGCCTCCGACAAATTTGAAGCCCTCTGCCGGATTGTGGACATCGAGAGCGATTTTTACGGACTGGTGTTTTGCCGTACCAAAGTGGATGTTGACCGGGTGGCGAACCAGCTGGTGGATCGCGGTTACGATGCCGAAGCGCTGCACGGAGACATTTCGCAGGCGCAACGGGAGAAAATCCTCAACAAATTCAAGAAAAAACGGATTAAAATTCTGGTGGCAACCGATGTAGCCGCCCGGGGAATCGACATCCAGGATTTGACCCACGTGATTAACTATGCCATTCCCCAGGATCCCGATTCTTATGTTCATCGGATCGGCCGTACCGGCCGGGCGGGAAAGGAAGGTACCGCCATTACGTTTATTACCCCGGACGAGTACCGCAAGCTGCTGTACATACAGAGAGCCGCCCGCACGGATATTCGCAAAGAGAAGCTGCCACCGGTGAAAGCGATTCTGGAAATTAAACGCACCCGGATTAAGAGCGAAATCGCAAAAATGGCGCAGCAAGAGATTAACGGCGAGTTTATGAGCATGGCGCGGGAATTACTGGAAGAGAATGCCCCAGAACAGGCGTTAGCCGCCGTGTTAAAATATGCCCTGCGCGATGAACTGGATTCCCGAAATTACAACGAAATTCGCGACGGACAGCGTCCGATTCAGGGGAAAGCCCGCTTGTTTGTAGCCCGCGGCCGGAAAGACCGCATGACTAAACGAAAGTTGGTGGAATTTATTATGAAACGAGCCGGCGTGGAGAATCACAAAATCGACAACGTTCAGGTGTTCGACACTTACTCCTTCATTACGGTTCCCCTCCGGGAGGCGGAACACATTTTAAACTCCTTTCGCAAGGAGAACCGCGGAAAACGTCCCTTTGTGGAAGTGGCCAGCAAAGCCATGTCCCGACGCGGCGTGCAGCGGTAATAACGGCTGAGTCAGGGCGCCGGGGAATAAAAAGCGCCGTCTAACCAAACGGGCAAGATGGCGCTTTAAGGTTCAATGATCTCACCGATCCACCGTATCACCTTTGGACTCTTTTTACCTTCCAACCTTTTCCTGTTTTTTGATTCCAATGAATCGTTTTAATGGATGAACGACCAATCCAACCATCGCCGCAGCGGGGGTGGGAAACGTCCGGCAAAAACCCGAACCGGCGAATAAGCAGGAGAATTTACAGTACTTTTACATTTCCTGACCAGATTATTTGTTAAACTTAGGCATGATTTTGCAAGACAATCTACAAAAAGGAGATATTTGAATGGATTATCATGACATGCCTCGTTTGCAAATTGGCCATCTGGTAGTGGACAAACCGATTATTCAGGGAGGAATGGGGGTTGGCATTTCCCTTTCCGGGCTGGCTTCGGCGGTGGCAAACGAAGGGGGGATCGGGGTCATTTCCTCGGTGGCGCTGGGGCTGTTGTCGAAAGATCGCTCCTTAAGTTTTCAGGAAGCCAATATTCGTTTGTTGAGGGAGGAAATTCGCAAAGCCCGTCACCTGACCGACGGCGTCATTGGTCTGAACATCATGGTCGCCATGTCTGATTACGACCATCTGCTGGAGTGCGCTCTGGAAGAAGAGATTGACATTGTGTTTCTGGGCGCCGGATTGCCCTTAAGGTT
>JAJRXE010000017.1 GCA_024276455.1 Calditrichota bacterium | reverse complement strand
GCCAGTTTGGGAAGGCTGAATATGGTGTATTGTTTTCCTTTAACGTTTAAGAGAGATTTCGTCTGAAAACTATCTTTGAAGAAATTTCCCATGGTGTCTCCTTTGCCGTGTTTTAGTTCAGACTGTTTATTATTCTTTTTTAATTGCTTCCTTTCTTGGAAAAGAAATTAGCCCGGTTTTTAAAATCCCGGGGAGTGATTATTGGGCATCATGCAAAATGACCGTGCGAAATTTAAGCATTTCAAATGTCTAATTCAATAAGAAGGATTTTGTTTGTACCGGCCCAGACAAATTTTTCTGCTTTTTGCGATTTTTAATCGTAAATTCAGGAAACGATCGTTCCGCCGGGAAAAATATTTTTAATTTTTAATATCCCGGTTTTATATTAATATATTCGGGAATGGGATTTAGGAGGATTTGAAGAGTGGAACCTGGCGCGGAAAAATTTTTTGATTTCAAACGCTACCGTTTGTACGACTGGTTAACGGCAGCTTATCTTGCCGTGTGGATTTTAATCATTTTATTTTTTTTCCAGCGCATAAATTATGCGAAGAGCATCGTTGCGTTGCACCTCGTAGGGTTGGCATTTACAATATTATTGGGAGGACTCAAGCCTCAACACCAACCGTTGAGGTTCTTACAGAAATGGTATCCCTTATTGTTTCTTCCGCTTTTCTTCAACGTGTTGCATTATTTGGTCCCGGAGATCAATCCTCACGATATCGATCCTTATCTGATTCAGATTGACCAATGGTTGACCGGTAAATCGATTACCCTCTGGCTGGAAACGTTTAACTACCCTTATCTGGTCGATCTTTTGCAATTCAGTTATTCCATTTTTTATTTTTTCCCTCTCCTGGTGCTGATTCCTTTATCCAGAAGGCGACGGGTCCATGAGTTTAATGAATTCGCCTTTGCGGTGTTGTTAACGTTCTACCTTTCTTATCTGGGATATGTTCTTTTTCCCGCCTTGGGGCCGCGCTTTTACCTGGCGCACAAGTACCAAACGCTACTGAGCGGTTCTCAGCCGTTTCAGCTACTGGGACAACTGTTAAATAATCTCGAGAATGTTCAGTGGGACGCATTTCCCAGTGGGCATACGGCCGTGGCGTTGGTGGTATTATTTTATGCGTACAAATTTCGACTGAAAGTATTTTATTTGCTTATTCCCCTGGTAATTTTGCTTATTATTTCAACGGTTTTTTTGCGCTACCATTATCTCATCGATGTCATTGCAGGAGTTGCTTTATCTGGCCTGGTTTTATTCTTGTCGGCCAAACTATTCTTTCCGACCCGTCTTCCCGTTTCTCTCAAATAGGTATTGACATATATTTCACAAAGAATTATATTTATTTTAGATAAAAAATAAAGAAATTTGATTATTGTTGTGAAATATTATGTTTTAATTTAACTTTTTGTTGCCATATTGTTACAGGTTGTTGCATATTTTTAGTGATTTTTTTGCCGTACGAAGGGGATTGGATTGTTTGGTAAAAACAAGGGATAAATATCACAATTGGGGTGAAAAAGGAGCAGTTAAATTATTTTAGCTGACGGTAAAAATAAAGCCTAACGGAGTGAAATATGGCTGAAGAAAATAATGGCAAAATTAAACTCCTGACCTTGAAGGAAGCAGCAGAATATTTAAGAATGCACAAAGGAAGTTTGTATCGCTTGCTGGAAAGTGGGAAAATTGACCTCCCTGCCATCAAGCTGGGAGGGAAGTGGTTATTCAATCTCGAGAGCCTCAATCGCTATTTAAAGGAGAAAGAGCGTCAACGGAGTTAAATATTTGTCAAAAGAAAAAGAAAAGGAGTTTAATAATGTTGAAAATGATTTCCATTATCATCCTGACCTTCTTGACCTTTTCCGCTTTTTCACAGGATAACGAAACCTGTCTGTCTTGCCATTCCGATCCGGAGCTAACCGGAACCGATCCGAACGGAAAAGAAGTGTCCATGTTCGTCGATTCCTTGAAATTTAGTCAGTCTATTCACGCCGACTTAAGCTGCATTGACTGTCATCAGGATCTGGAAGGGGTCGAAGACTTTCCTCACCAGGAAACGCTGGCGTTGGTCAATTGCGGCACCTGTCACGAAGACGAGGCGAATGAATATGCCCAGAGCATGCACGGGTTAAAATTCGTTCATCGAGAAGAATTGGCTCCAAAGTGCTGGGACTGCCATGGCAAACACGATATTCTGCCGTCCGACAATCCGAAATCGAAGACCTATTTTGAGAATCTCCCGGTTACCTGCCACGAATGCCACCACAGAAGAGATCTGGCGCTGAGCGACAGTTTGCATATTGCCCAAATTGCTCCGGAATTTTTAAAAGGGGTGCATGGTAAGCTTATTGAAGAGGGAAATGAAGAAGCGCCTACCTGCAATACCTGCCACACCAGCCACAGTATCCGCCGCCGAATTGATCCTCAATCTACCATTTACAAGCTGAATATTCCTAAAACATGCGGACAGTGCCATTTTGATGAGTTTGAAGAATACGGAAAATCGATTCACTTTGTCGCTTTAAGCCATGGCATTCTGGAATCGGCGGACTGTACAGATTGCCACGGAGAGCATCAGATTGTTTCGCCGGACTCGGCCTATTTAATTGCGGCGCACGATGCATGTGAACGCTGCCATAACGATCCGCGCCTGATTAGAAAATATGGGCTCTCGCAGAAGGTGGTTTCAACTTACGAAGATTCCTACCACGGACTGGCAGTTAAATTGGGGCAGAAAAAAGCGCCAACCTGCGCCAGTTGCCACCGCCACCATGAAATTTATGGACCGAAGAATCCTCTCTCCTCTGTGAACAAAGAAAATCTGGTGAAAACTTGCTCCCAGTGCCATAAAAATGTGACCGAATCTTTTGCCAAGAGCTATACCCACGAGAGCATGCTGATTCGGAGCAATCCGATAAATTACTGGATTTCGCTGATTTACATTTCTCTTATTGTTGTGGTGATCGGCGGAATGTTCTTTCACAATTTAATCATTTTCCTCCGTTACATCCGTTACAAACGACTGGAAGAAAAGCATCTTTACGTCATTCGCTTTAAAATTCCCGAAATCTTTCAACATGCGGTTCTAATGATTTCCTTCACCCTGTTGGCTTTAACCGGATTCGCCCTGAAATTTCCCGATGCCTGGTGGGTAGATATGTTTGCAAAACTCGGTATTTCCGCCGGTGGGCGGGCTTTACTACATCGAATTGCAGCGGTGGCGTTTATTTCAATTTCAGTTTATCACCTTTACTACATTAGTTTTACCAAGCGGGGCCGCTATCTGTTTAAACAAATCATGTTACGCTTCAGCGATATTAAAGAGGTGATTCAGACGTTAAAATATTATCTCTACTTGAGTTCGGAAAAACCTCGTTACGAGGAATTCGATTACACCGAAAAGGCCGAGTATTGGGCGGTGGTTTGGGGCGGTATTGTAATGGGAATTACCGGATTTGTACTCTGGTTCCCCACCATTATTACACAATTTGCACCGTCCTGGGTGGTGCGGGCCGCTGAATTAATCCATTTTTACGAAGCTATTCTTGCCTCGCTGGCGATTGTGGTTTTCCATTTGTTCTTTGTGATTTTCCATCCGGAACAATATCCGATGAATTTGTCCTGGTTGACCGGAAAAATGTCTTTGAAGGCAGCGGTTAAAAAACATCCCCGCTGGATTGAACGCTTGTTAAAAGAAAAGAAAAATCTGGATTTACTTCCTGAGGTTATTCAGGCGAACTGCAATACCCTGGCTGATGTGGAAAATTATTTGAAGTTTGGTAGTGTTTACGAGCATGTCCAAAAGGGGAAAGTAATCTACTAACCGGAGGGCCGGAGCAGGAGAAGGGGAGTACCTTCTCTTGCTCCTTCTAATTTAACACCTCTTTTATTTTCTTGGAAATAGTCTGCAGGGTAAATGGTTTAGTTAAAATCCCTTCAATACCTTTCTGGAGCAATTCCTGAAGCCCCTTCTGTTCGGAATATCCGCTGCAAACAATGGCACGAATTTTAGGATTGATTTTCTTCAATTCCCGGAAAGTTTCGTTACCGTTCATTTCGGGCATAATGTAATCCAGTAAAACCAGGTCAATTTCCTGATGTTTGGATTTGTAAATTTTAATGCCTTCTTTGCCACTGGCCGCCACATAGGCTTTGTACCCGAGGTGTTTTAAAATGTACTGGTAAACTTCTCGCAGCTCTTCCTCATCATCGATAACCAAAATGGTTCCACTCCCTTTTTGAGGATTTTCGCTGTTCTTAATGGGGGCAACCGCTTGAACCGATTTTTTCGAGGCCGGGAAGAATAATTCAAACGTGGTGCCTTTGTTTACCTCGCTGTTTACTAATATGACTCCCCGGTGACTTTTAGTTATCCCATAGACCGTACTCAACCCCAGGCCGGTACCTTTCCCCACTTCTTTGGTAGTAAAAAAGGGATCAAAAATTTTGTTGCGGATTTCCGGAGGAATGCCTTTGCCGGTATCCTGAACAGACAACTGAACGTACCACCCCGCTTTAAAATCACGGTCCAGATGTTTGTAAGACTCGTCCACTTTAATATTGCGAGTAACGATTCGCAACTTCCCACCGTTGGGCATCGCGTCCCGCGCATTTACAACCAGATTCATGATGATCTGGGCAAATCGATTACAATCGCCTTCAATCGGTTTGAGGTTGGGGTCTAAACTCAGTTCCAGTTTAATATTTTTCATCAGCGATTTTTCGATCAACGGTATGCTATTCTGAATTACCTGATTCAGATTGAACGGAACCACTTTTTGGTGATCGAGGCGAGAAAAGGACAGTAATTGTTTGGTGAGTTTGGTGGCTCGTTCTGCCATGCGGAAGATTACTTCGGCGCGTTGTTTGGTGTTGGGATCATGGGGATTCATCATGATGAGCTGAGCGCTGGGAGAAATGGCGCCCAGAATATTATTGAAATCGTGGGCAATGCCGGCTGTCAGGGTCCCCACGGTTTCCATCTTCTGAATCTGAAGTAATTGGTTCTCCAATGACTTGATGTGGGTAATGTCCAGCAGTTCGCCCAACAGGGCCGAATTCCCTTTAAAATGAATCCGCGAGAAAAAACCAATGCAGTAACGGTCCTGCAAATCCCGCCCTTTGATGGTAATTTCCGCTTTGCTGAATTTATATTCTTTCCCGGATTTTCGTTGCAGGGTTTTAGTTAACGATTTTTTCTGTTTTTCGGGGAGGAAATTGAAAATAGAATGTTTGCGAAGTTCGGTTAATTTGAATCCGGTTAACTCGCAAAATTTAGGGTTTGCTAAAATAATTTGTTCATTTTGTTCAATGAAAATGGCCACCGGTGAATTCTCGAAAAGGGTACGGTAATTTTTCTCCGATTCCTGAATTTGTTGGATGAGCTGTCGGTTTTGCAGTAAGATGCTGAGTTCCTGGATAAAGATATCGAACAGCTTTTGATCGTTGTCAGTAAATTCTTGCCCGGGTTGATGAATGTCGATATTGATGATTCCAAATGGTTTGTTGTCCTGGTAAATTAAACCACTCAATGTGTACTGAATCCGGTTGAGCTCTCCGTATTTTACCAGGATCTCGTATTCGCTGGGTGGCAATATTTGACGGGCTTCTTTCCGTAAATCTTTTATCTGATGAATGTAAGAGCTGTTTTCCAGCATGCTAATCTGGGAACTGATACCGGAGTATTGATTGTACCCGCCTTTAAAAAGGACTACCTTTTTTAATTTTTCCAGGTTGTAACCTTTCGCGGCGGCATAATGCATTCCGTCGGCCTCAACTCGCAAAAAACTTCCTGCATCGGCTTTGGGAATAAGTTCCAATGCCTTGTCCAGAATAATCTGGCAAATGTCAGGATGATCGATATTTAAGCTTATTTCCTTATTGATTTTGATTAGTTCCGCCAAACGGTTTACAAAGTTATTCTCTTCTTCCGAAGTTCCGGGGGATTGAGCGCTTGTATTGGCTTCCAGAGGACGAATAATTCCGCGAATAATGCGCGGAATGCCATTGGAATTGTAACGAATTTCTCCGTTCTCTTCTACCAGGCGAAGCTGCTTATTCCGTATTTTGAATTGGTACCGGATTCGATAGGAGGTTCGTCTCTGAGCATAGGCCTTGTCCAGTGTTGCCGTGATTTTTCGGAGATCGTTTTCGGGGATAAACTGGCTCCATTGCTGCGACAATACAATTTGTGATTCCGTTTGATTAAACCATTTTTGTAAGGTGGTGTTTACCTTCGCGTAACTGGAAAAACGGGGTCCTGGAATGGTGAAAGTGCCCAGAGAAATGTCCCAATCCTCTATTGCAAAATCGGATTGAAATGGTAAATCCAGTTCCCGTAAAATTTGCTCTTTTTTATATAAAAAAGTCGAAATGTGATCGAACTGGAAAATGATTTTATTAATGATTGATTCGCTTTGAGGGTAATTGTTGTTCAGGATTTCTGCAATCAATAATTGCCGCAATTGGCGGATGGTATGTAAAATTGCTTTCGGGGTAATGTGATCCGCTTCGGTGTCGCTCATCATGAGGTCCAAGATTAAAAGGTGATCTTTGGAATTACTGCCCTGGAAAGAATCCAGAAGCGCCCGGAAAAAAACTCCCAATATTTCTTCATTAAAAAATTTATTATTGGAAAAAGTTGAAGAAATATTTTTTATCTGGTTAATCCACTGTTGGTAGATTTTTTGGTCGTCAATCTGGGAGAGAAAGAGAGATTGAATTGGTTGCGATTCCGGAGAAAATGTTTTTGTTAAAGCCTTCATCCTTGAATATTCCATGCGTTATAGTCCCTTCTCTTTATAATCGAAATCTTAAAAGAGAACTTAATGAAAATATTAAAGATATTGGGCTTCCCCTTGCTTTGCTCGCGGATCGGGAGCAAACGGTTTTTAATCGAGAGGAGCAAGAAAGTTGTTGCTTCCGGGTAAAGGTGGTGAAATTTAAGATGATTAATTTACTAAAACACAGTCAATTGCCGCGGAGCGGGGCTCTCAAAGATTATCTTGACATTATCCTGTGTATATGTTAAAATAATACGGTCTAAAAGTGTAAGAAATACATGCGAACAACTTTTATCATTCTCTTATTAACGGTTTTTTCCCTCTTTGCTCAGCCCAAACACCTGGTTCATATTATGACGCTGGATGGGGTGATTAATCCGGTTGCCACAGATTTTATTCGGACGGGCATTGAGACAGCGGAGAAAGAAGACAGCGAATGTCTGATAATTCAGATGGATACTCCGGGCGGCTTAATGAAATCCATGCAGGAGATTGTAAAAGATATTATGGCCTCTCCGGTACCGGTGGTGGTGTATGTGGCTCCGCCGGGATCGCGGGCTGGTTCGGCCGGGGTGTTCATTACCCTGGCGGCTCACATTGCGGCCATGGCTCCGGGAACCAACATCGGGGCGGCGCATCCGGTAAATTTGGGAATGAGTGCCGACACCAGTGGTACCATGATGGAAAAGATAACCAACGATGCGGTGGCTTTCATTCGCAGTATTGCCGAAAAGCGGGGACGCAATGCCGATTGGGCTGAAAAAGCGGTACGCGAAAGCGCTTCGGTGCCAGCCAGCGAAGCCCTGAAGTTGCACGTGGTTGATGTGATTGCCGAGAATGTGGACAGCCTGTTAGCCTGGATGGATGGTCGCAAGGTGGATGTGTTGTCAGGGGAAAAGGTGCTTCACACCGCGAATGCAGAAAAGCGTTTTATTAAAATGTCCCTCCGTTTTAAGATCCTCAACGTCATAAGCGATCCCAATATTGCCTACATATTGTTACTCATCGGTATTTACGGAATTTTCTTTGAGCTATACAATCCCGGTGCAATTCTTCCGGGGGTTGTGGGGGGCATCAGCCTGATTCTGGCTTTTTATGCGCTTCACACCCTGCCGGTGAATTACGCGGGTTTGCTACTGATTTTATTCGCTGTCATTCTGTTTGTCGCCGAAATTAAAATTCCCAGTTATGGAATGTTAACCGTAGGAGGGATTGTGTCTTTTGTGCTCGGTTCTTTAATGTTGTTTAAAGGTCCGGTTCCGTTTTTAACAATTTCCTGGAAATTAATCGCTTTTGCCGCCGCCCTTACGGCGCTGTTTTTTCTTTTTGCGGTCGGAATGGGAATTCGTGCCCAGCGGAAGAAATCGGTAACCGGACGGGAAGGGTTGATTGGAGAAGTTGGGGTCGCTTTAGAGAATTTTAATCAGGGCCGCGGACAGGTCAGCATTCACGGGGAAATCTGGAAGGCAAAAAGTGAAGACAAAATTCGCAAAGGTGAGGATGTCAAAGTCGTTGCAACCGAAGGATTAAATATAATCGTAAAAAAGCTAAAATAACGGAGGAGCATGATGCCTTATTTTGCAACATTAATCATTCTTTTTCTCTTATTATTGTCCAGCGCCATCCGGGTTTTGCGGGAATATGAACGAGGGGTTATTTTCCGGTTGGGACGCTTGATTGGCGCCAAAGGACCCGGCTTAATCTTCTTAATCCCGGTGATTGACCGAATGGTCAAAATTAGTCTGCGAACCGTGGTGATGGATGTGCCGCCTCAGGATGTGATTACCCGCGATAACGTGAGTGTGCAGGTCAATGCGGTGGTGTATTTTCGAGTCATCGATCCGGAAAAAGCGGTGGTGGAAGTGGAAAATTATTTGTTCGCGACCTCCCAGCTTTCTCAAACCACCCTGCGCAGCATTGTCGGACAGGTGGAACTGGATGAATTGTTGGCCAAGCGAGAGAAAATCAACAAGGAGTTGCAGCAAATCATCGACATGCATTCCGATCCGTGGGGAATAAAGGTCTCATTGGTGGAAATCAAGCACATCGACCTGCCGATTGAGATGAAGCGAGCCATGGCGCGGCAGGCCGAGGCCGAACGTGAACGGCGTTCGAAAGTGATTTCGGCGGAAGGTGAATATCAGGCTGCGACCAAGTTGCAAATGGCCGCCGAAATTATTAGCAAATATCCCATTGCATTGCAGTTGCGTTTCTTACAGACACTCACCGAGGTGGCTTCGGAGAATAATTCGACCACCATCTTCCCGGTGCCGGTGGATCTCTTTACCCCTTTCTTACAGCGGGGCAAAGAGGAAGATAAAACTACCTGAGAATGTTAAATAGCAATATTTCCCCCTGGGTGGAGGCCATGTAAGGGGACATTTTCGATTCTTATAAATGAAGGAGGAGGCTATGAATTATCCTGTCTGGGATGTTTCGTTTGGGATAGGAATACTCATGGCCATCGTTTCGGTGACACACGTATTTGTGTCCCATTTTGCGGTGGGCGGTGGGTTATTCCTGGTGCTAACAGAACGAAAAGCCTACCGGGAGAATGATCAAACCCTGCTGGAATGGCTGATTCGTCATACAAAATTCTTTGTTCTGGTAACGGTGGTATTTGGGGCGGTTTCCGGAGTGGGTATCTGGTTTACCATTGGGTTGATTCATCCCTCCGGTACCAGTTCATTGATCCACAGCTATGTCTGGGGCTGGGCCATTGAGTGGGTGTTCTTCTTTCTGGAAATTACGGCAGCGCTGCTTTATTTGTACGGCTGGAAAAAAATGGATCGGGCGCTGCATGAGAAAATCGGCTGGATTTACTTCGGTGCCGCCTTCATGAGCATGGTGATTATTAATGGAATTATTACCTTCATGCTAACCCCCGGAAAGTGGATTCAAACCCATGCTTTCTGGGATGGATTTTTTAACCCGACATACTGGCCCTCTCTTTTCATTCGTTTTATTTTTGCTCTGGCCCTGGCGGGAATTTACGCCCTGATTACCGGTACCTGGCAGAAGGATGAAGCCTTGAAAGGCACTGTTGTGAAATGGAGTGCCCGATGGGTGATCCCGGCGTTTGTAGTATTGCCCCTGGTCGCCTGGTGGTACATCCACAGCGTTCCGGCACATGTGTGGGCCAGCGCGGCGGGAAAAATGCCCACAGCAACCCGCTATGCCAATATCATTGTAATTTTCTCCATCATCACCTTTGTTTTGAGCTTAATCACCCTTCTGAAACCCCGGAAAATCCCTTTTGTGTACAGTCTGGTGATTGTGGCAACCGCTTTTATGACCATGTGGGGATTTGAATTCGTCCGGGAAGCGATTCGCAAACCCTACATTATTTACGATTACATGTACGGCAATTCCGTTTTTAAAGAGGCCGTTCCCGGATCGGCGGGCATGGATGTGGCCAGCCTGGATGCGAACGGCGTGCTGAAAGTTGCCAAATGGATCCGTCCGGAGAGTCGCGAAATTACCGAAGAGAATCAGCTGTCAGTTGGGCGAGAAATTTTCCGGGTGGAATGTCAGAGCTGCCACACGGTGGACGGTTACCGGAGTATCCGGAAAATTGTGAACAAAAAGAAGTGGGGTTTCTCCTCAATTTATTCCCGGCTGGGACTTCTGGACAAAATGTTTAACGGGGTCATGCCGCCGTTTGCAGGTACCGAAAAGGAAAAAACTGCTCTGGCTCTGTATCTGGCCAGTTTAAGTACGGTCCAGGAAACCGAGGAGGCGGCTGTCGCACCCAAAATCTCCGGCAAGGAAGTATTTGAACAGCATTGCTCGGATTGCCACGAAGCCGCACCTGACGATCCGCTCTTTGAGTTCATGAAACAGTACGATGTGGCAAAAATTTCTTATTTCATTACCCGGCTGGATTCTTTGAACGAAGAAATGCCGCCTTACGAGGGCAGCGAGGACGCAAGAGAAATTCTGGCGAAGTGGATCCATGAGCAATTTAAATAAGCAAAAGACAGAAGGAGAATAGATATGGGCAATTTACCGTTAATTCCTGCCGCCGATCCCATGCCCTTGCCGGCACCGCTCTGGCTGTTCAAGGTGCTGTTGTTGGTCACCTTTTTGCTCCACATTATTGTGATGAACTTTTTACTGGGTGGTGGGGTGATTGCGATTGTGGCGCGTTGGCGGGGAGCGAAAGATGAAAAATTTGCCCGGTTGTCCCGGGATTTGTCTAAAAAAATTCCCTCCCTCCTGGCGGCCACTATTACCCTGGGGGTGGCACCGCTCCTTTTCTTGCAGGTGCTTTACGGGCAGCTGTTTTACACATCTTCGGTGATCATGGCCTGGCCGTGGTTTATGGTAGTGGTGATTTTAACCATTGCTTACTACGGTTATTATTTAGTGGCGTTTAAGGATCAGAAAAACAACGCTGCCGTGCTGGGCTGGGTGCTGATTGGGAGTGTCTTCTTAACCTTTCTGGTTGGATTTATTTACACGAATAATCTGACCCTGATGTTAACCCCCGAAAAATGGGGAAAAATTTATTTTCAAGATCCTTCTGGTTGGAATCTGAATCTGACGGAAGGAATGTTGCTTCCCCGTTATCTGCATTTTATGGTGGCCTCGCTGGCAATCGGGGCATTCCTGCTGATTCTCTCTGGTTTGTACCGCTGGAAAAGGGATGTAGAAAATGCCCGCTTTCTGATTCAATACGGTGGAAAGTGGTTCATGTACAGCACCATGGTGCAATTTCTTGTGGGCATCTGGTTTCTGATTGCCTTGCCCAAAGAAAAAATGATGATTTTTATGGGAGAAAATTTATTGGCCACCATCGCCATGCTGGCGGGTATTTTGCTGGCTCTGGCGGCGATTTTTGTAATGTCCGGCGCCCTGCGGAAAGAGGATCCTCGTAAAGGTGCCATCACAGCCATGTCTTTGATTGGGGTTGTATTGGTGCTCATGGTCATCATGCGGGATGCTCTGCGCGACGCTTACCTGGCTCCCTACTTTAAATTGAGCGATCTGGCGGTGAAAACGCAATTCGGAGTGTTGTTGCTTTTCCTGGTACTGTTTGTGGGCGGTATTCTGGTCTGGATATGGATGATGAAAAAATATTTTTTTGGTGCCCAGGCAGCGGCTCTGAAGGAATAGTCTTCCGGTTCGGAATGGGAAAAAGGTAAGAGGCGTTCGTTGGATCAACGAGCGCCTCTTTTTTAAGGAAAAACGGACAGAACCGCTCGAAATTTTCAGGAAAACAACAGTTTCAGATAGGTCAGGGGAGTGGTTAATTCTTTTTTCGATTCTGCATCGGCAACCATGCTGGATATCCATTCCGCCACCCGGGGGCTGCGAGCGGCTTTACCGATCACTAAATTTAACAGGAAAGGATATTTCCTCCCGATGGTCTGCAGGCGGTAACTTAATTTAAGTTCTTCGCTCATGGTTTTCTGGAGTTCCTGATCGTACTCCCGGAGTCTTTCTTTCGAGAAATCGTTCTCGGAAAGCGCTTTTTCGGCCACATTAACCGCAATTTCGGCTGAAGTCATGGCGTTTCCAATCCCTTCGCCCGTAAAAGGATCCACCAGGCCAGCCGCATCCCCGAGGAGCATGACGCCGTCAAAATGGTTGGGCCGCCGGTAACTACCGGTGGGAAGATTCCAGCCCTTGATTTTGCCCACTAACCGGGCGTTGGCGAAACGATCTTGGAAGGCCGGGGATTGAATTACCTTCTGTAGAATGGCCGCTAAATCGTAGCAGTTCTTCTTAATGTCTATGTGGCGCATTCCGATGCCCACATTAGCATGTCCGTTGGGAAGAGGAAAAATCCAGAAGTAACCGGGAAGCGATTCTTTTACGAAATGGATTTCAATGTAATCGGAGAGCGCTTTCACATTTTGGTAATAAGCTCGCACCGCAATCAGGGTGTGGGCCGAATCGTGGTGGTAATTATTCAGGGCGCGCGAGACAAACGATTTGTACCCGTCTGCCCCAAGTACAATGGGCGCGTAGAAATTTTCCACGCCGTTGCCAGCGGATTTCCTCCCTCGAATGCCGGTTACTTGCCGATTTTCTTGAATGAGTTCGGTCATCTGAAAATTTTCCAGCACCTCGACGTCGCTTTGCTTAACCTGTTGAAGCAGGAAATGGTCGAAATTCCATCGTCGACAAACGTAACCCTGGATTATTTCGTCCTTTTTCGTTCCCCGAAATTTAATAGCCACCCTGGAGCCATTCGGAGAAGAGAACACCACCCCGGTAATGCGAGTTTGAGGAAGCATTTCAATTTCGTTAATCAGCCCCAGTTTTTTAAGAATACTCAGACTTTTTCCACTGATTGCGTCACCACAGATTTTTTCCCGCGGAAAACGGGCTTTGTCCAGCAGCAAGACTTTCATGCCTTTACGGACCGCAAAAAGGGCCGCCGTGCTCCCGGAGGGCCCTGCACCGACAATAATTATATCGTAATGGTTCATTGTAGCCTCCAAAATTTTTGTTAAAGACAGATCAATATAAGGATTTAAGAAGAAAAATGAATAATTAAAATTTGGGCACCGGTAAAAAAGGTTGTGTAATTTTAATTGTGTC
>JAJRXE010000289.1 GCA_024276455.1 Calditrichota bacterium | reverse complement strand
CCTCAATAGCTCCAGCCCAATCCTCGGGCAAATTGTCCGTCTTAATAGTTGCCTGGGAGGCATCTTGCCCAGCGACAGGCGTGGGCAGCCACAGCTGTTCCTCCTCATCTTGTCTTGGAATTTCATCCCCACGCGCCATATCGCAAACCCCACCCAACTCGTAAATGTTGCGCAACTATCTTATGCAACACCCATTACAAGCTTGTATCATTGCAATCCTGTGCTAAACGAGCAACGTCTCCTTTTGTTCTCTTCAACCGATCGCCGCATTATCTATGTCAAAGCCAGTCATCACCCGCTTCGCCCCTTCCCCCACCGGCTATTTGCACATCGGTGGTGCCCGCACCGCCCTGTTCAACTATCTGTACTCCCGCAAGCACCAGGGACTGTTCCGTTTGCGCATTGAAGACACCGATAAGCAGCGCTCCAGCGAGGAGATGACTCGCCGGATTCTGAACGGGCTACGCTGGCTGGGATTGGATTGGGACGGCGAGGTGGTTTTTCAGGGCGCCAACGTGGAGCGCCACCGGGAAATGGCTCGCCAGCTGCTAAAGAGCGGCAACGCTTATCGCTGTTTCTGTACAAAAGAAGAATTGGACGCCAAACGCAAGAAAGCAGAAAAGGAGAAAAAATCCACCCGCTACTACGACCGCACCTGCCTGCACCTGACGCCCCAACAAATCGAAGAGAATCTGAAACAGGGCAAGCCGTTTGCCATCCGATTTCTAGTGCCGGAGGGCGAAACCGGGTGGTAAGACGGCGTGCACGGCCGTATTACCATTCAAAACAGCGAAATCGACGACTTCATTATCCTCCGCTCCGACGGAAGTCCCACCTACCAATTAGCCGTGGTGGTGGACGATCACGACATGGGCGTTACGCAGGTCATCCGGGGAGCGGACCATATTTCCAATACTCCCAAACAAATTTTACTGTACCGGGCCTTCGGTTGGGAAGTCCCCCGCTTTGCCCACGTGCCCCTCATTCTGGGGCCGGACAAGCGCCGTTTGAGCAAACGCCACGGTGCTACTTCGCTGGAGGAGTATCAGCAGGCCGGTTACCTGCCCGAAGCGGTGTTCAACTACCTGGCGCTGCTGGGCTGGTCGCCGGGGGACGACCGGGAAATCCTCACCCGAGAAGAGCTCATCCGGGAATTTTCACTGGAGGGCATCTCTCCCAAAAACGCCATCTTCGACGAGAAGAAGCTGCAGTGGATGAACGGACAATACATTTCTCGTAAGAGTGCGGAAGATCTCCTGCCGCTGGTGTTCCCCCTTTGGGAAAAAGAAGGCTGGATTGCCGAAACAGAACTTCAACAACGGGAGGCGTGGTTGAAGGCAACCATTGACCTGCTGAAAAGCCGCACCCGTTTGCTCAGCGACTTTGTAAAATACGGGCGCTATTATTTCCGGGATCCGGAAGAATTCGAAGAAAAAGGATTGCGAAAATATCTTAAATTGCCCAACATCTGGGAACTGTTAGACGAATTAGCGAACCGCTTAGAAGCGTTGTCGGAATTTCGCCAAGACCAGATAGAAAATACCATTCGTTCCTTTGCCGAGGAGGTCGGAGTAGCCGCGGCGAAACTAATACACCCTCTGCGTCTGGCCATTACCGGTTTTACGGTAAGTCCGGGAATATTTGAACTGTTGGAGCATCTGGGTCAGGAAACGGTGATCCGCCGCCTCCGAAAATTTGTTAATCAACGAGAAACTCTCTTAAAAAATGTGGAGTAGATTATGAACCGCTGGCAAGTTCTGGTCGTCGATGACGAACCAGAAATCGCCACCCATCTCCAGCGTCTTCTGGAAACGGAAGGATTTGAAAGCCAGGTAGCCCATTCCGTGAAGGAAGCCCAAAATCTGATGCGAACCCATCATTTCGACCTGGCGGTACTGGACATTGTCCTCCCGGATGGCAACGGATTGGATATTTTCCGCACCTTGCGACAGCAAAATAGTGAACTCTATTCGATCATCATCACCGGTCACGCAACGCTGGAAAACACCCTCGCCGCCCTGAACGAAGGAGTGAACGTTTACCTGCTGAAACCGTTTCAGCCGGAACAATTTTTGGCCATTCTCAATCAGGCGCGCAAAACCCTCCAACTGATCGACGAGAACAAATCGCTGTTCGAAGAGGTGGAGTGGAACCGCTGGTTTTACGACCACCTGGTTAATTCCAGCAGCGACGCCATATTTGTGCTGGATTCGGACTTCAGCATTCAGTTCTTCAATCGGGCCGCCGCCAAAATTCTGGAAACGCCCGGAGATCAGCTCAGCTCCCTTCCTTTCCACCGTTTTCTGGAAGACGGTTTTAAAATTCTTAAATACGTATTTAAGGAATTGAACGAAGGGAAACCGGTGAATGAATATCGGGTAACCCTGAAATTATCCAACGACCGCTCCCTGGAGACCAACCTCTCGGCCAGTTTGTTGCGCCAGAAAAACGGCGAAATCGAAGGAATGATTATTTACCTGTCCAATCCCGTCATTCCGGAGGAATTTTTCCAGCGCATTGTACGGAAAGAGAAGCTGGCCACCATTGTGGAACTGGCCAAAGCGCTGGGGCACGAAATCCGCAACCCGATTAACATTCTTTCCGGGCGATTGCAGTTACTGGCGAACGAGCTTACCGACACTTCGTACCAGAAAGCGATCCAGAGCATTCAGCGGCAAATCGATCGTTTGTTGCAGATAACCAATGTGCTGGAAGATTTTAAATTCATTCGCGAAGATACCATTCCAGAAGTTTTTCCGCTGGGAGAGGTGCTGGAAGTGGCCATAAACAATCGCTTCCAGAAAATGAAGCAAAAGAAAATTAGCATTGATCTGGACTACCACGATTCCGGCTTCCGGGTAGAAGGAAATCGGTCCCAGTTTATTATCGCCTTCCAGAATTTGCTGGATGCCATTGCAGAGAATATTGCCGAGAATTCGGTCATTAAAATTGACTGTCATATGATCGAGGAAACGGCCGACGGGAAAGGGTTGGAACTTTTGATCCTGGTTCCGGGAATTCACATTACCAGAGAGCAATTCTTTAATCCTTATTACTCCAGCGATTTGCAAATTTCCAGCCTGACCAGTCTGGGCCTGACCATTATGCAAACCATTTTTTCGAATTACAATGCCGAAATCGATGCCATTGTTCAGAATGGGGAAGGCACCATGATTAAAATTTTATTTCCCATTGCCGTTTCCGATCGAAAAAACGGAGATCCTGATTCCGCAAAAAATCGTAAAACTAAAAAGAAATAAATTAGGGAGGGCTTAACCCTTGAAGACCCGCATTTTGATTGTGGACGACGAAGTTGACGCCCTGGACCTCATGGAGGAGCTCTTTAACAAGCACGGGTATGAGACGTTCACCGCCCGCAACGGGGTGGAAGCGCTGGAAGTAATTCGCGAACACGAACCGGACATTATGATCTCCGACATGGTCATGCCGGAAATGGACGGAATTAAACTGTTAGAAATCATTCGCAAAAAATATCCAGATATTTCTGTTATTATGATTACTGCCCACGGCACCATCGAAACGGCAGTGGACGCCATGAAGAAAGGGGCGAAAGATTACATTCTGAAACCGCTGCGTCTGGACGAAATCCTCTCGAAAGTGGACACCATTTCTCAGCTTAAATCGCTGATAAAAGAAAACCAGTATCTGCGCGAAAAACTCTCCCAGAAATACAATTTCAACAACATCATTGGCAAAAATCGAAAGATGCTGGAACTGTTCGATCTCATCAAAGACATTGCCAAAACCAATTCCACGGTGCTCATTACCGGCGAGAGCGGGACCGGAAAAGAACTCATTGCCAATGCCATCCATTTCAACAGCGATCGAATTAAAAAACCGTTTGTGAAAGTAAATTGTGGGGTACTGGCAGAAAATCTGCTGGAAAGCGAACTCTTTGGTCACGTGAAAGGAGCGTTTACCGGTGCGATACGCGACAAGTTAGGACGCTTCGAAATGGCGAACGGAGGCACTATTTTTCTGGACGAAATCGGCGATATTTCGCTGAATATGCAGCTGAAACTGTTGCGGGTGCTTCAGGAGGGAGAATTTGAGCGAGTGGGAGGGACCGAAACCATCAAGGTGGACGTGCGAATAATTGCCGCCACCAATCGCGACCTGCAGGAACTGATGCGCAAAGGCGAATTCCGACAGGATTTGTATTACCGGTTAAATGTCATTCCCATTGAGGTGCCTCCTTTGCGGGAGCGCAAGGACGATATTCCGCTCCTGGTTACCCACTTTCTGACTAAATTTAACGAGCAATTCAATAAAAACATCGACAGCATTGACGATGAAGCCATGCAATGCCTGCAAGAATACGACTGGCCGGGGAATATTCGGGAATTGGAAAACCTGGTCGAGCGGGCGGTGGTGCTAAATAAAACCGGGCGATTGACCCTGAAAGACTTCCCGCCCTATATTGTGCAGAAGCGCGAACCGGCCCTGGAAGTGGAAATTGACAGCGACCAGTCCCTGAACGACCTGGTGGACAATTTTGAAAAACAGATTATCATGAAAGCGTTGCGCGAGAATAATTTCAACAAACTTCGCACGGCGGAAAAGCTGGGAATTCACCGCAGTACCTTTATGTCCAAACTGAAAAAATACGGCATAAATTAATTCTTGCGCCAACCCGCACACTGAAACGGTAAAAGGATATCTTTAAAAAGCAGCTTGAACACAACAATCTGAATCTTAATACTTTAGAATAATAGGCACAAAGGCACGATACCGTCGTGCCGTTGCGCGAATTTTCTTTAAACGGAAGCCGCTTTTTTCCGATCGATGTACTCGGTTACCCACTTGTAAACCATCAATAGTAAAAATGCGGCAAAGCCAATTCCCGCATAATAATACCAGATGTAATGGGCATGGGCGTACGCGGTGCTCATCTGCTCCGGCGTTAACGTGCGAGGATCGGGACAATACTTATCCAGCAAATAACCACTAATGGCAAATCCGAACAACCAGGCAAAGAAGGTGTGGATGTGGGCGTAACCCAAGTACATCCCTTCTTCCCCTTTGGGCGCCTGTTTCGAGGCAAATTCATAGTAGCGTGGCGAGAGGAAACACTCTGCCAGTCCCTGCAGCGCAATTCCAAGAACCATCATAATGGTAATGGGATGAAGAGAGAAAGAACCGAAAATAGGAACCTGGGGTCCGGCAATTTTTTCCAGAACCGGACTCAAAGAGATGGTGAGCGCCGAGAACGGAATAATCGCCAGGGCAATGCCAATTGAACTCACCGGACTCATCTTACGCACCAGTTGAGTAATGGGGACCACAAGCAGCACCACCACAAAAGGATTCACATTGGCGTACCATTCCGGGGCGGCGTGCTCGCCCACCAAACGCAGAGTGTATTTGGGCATGGTGGCGTACAATTGTCCCTGAATTGTCCAGAATCCCGCCACAATCAAAATCAGCGCCATGAAGCGGAAATTGGTCAGCACCCGTTTGAATCCGTCCAGAATCTCCCTAAAACTCTTGCCTTCCCCGGTAGAATCCACATTTTTATAAAAAATCAGAACCGTAATCAAGGCAACCAGGGCCATGGCGGCTGCGTAATAATTAATGTACTCCAGTCCCAATTCAGTCCGCAACGGCTTGGCAATAGTCTTACCACCAAATGCTCCAATGTTAACCATCTGATAAAACAGAGAATAACCACGAGCGCGATTGACTTCGTCGGTGGTCTTCGCTACCGTTCCCGAAATCACCGGCTTAACAAATGAACCACCGAAAACAATCAAGAGTAAAGAAATAACCGCAAAAATTTTATTTGGAATGGCTCCCAGTAAAAAGTAGCCTAAGGCCAGGAAGGAAAAAGCCAGGATCAAGGCGTTGCGAAAGCCAATCTTGTCGGCCAGCGCGCCGTTAAAAATGGGAACCAGGTAAAGCAAGGCGGCAAAAATGCCCCCAATCCAACCGGCTTCAATATCGCTAAACCCCACAATTCGGGTTAAGTAAACCACCAACGCAATAAACATCCCGTAATAGGCCGCCCGTTCAAACAGCTCAATAATGTTGGCCGTCCAGAATTCCCGGGGAAATTTCCAGGTCAGTTGTCCTTGTGTCATTCTTCGGTTCTCCCTGCTATGGTTCAATTTGAAGGGGAAAAATAAGTTTTGAAGGGAGGTTAAAAAAGGGAAAAAATTATTGGTACCCGCCATTCTGAAAAACAAATTAAAGCGGACTCGTTCCCGCAACAATTGGGCGAGAACGAGTCCCTGCTGAGAGGAAAACTATTTTTGAGACTGTCGAATTAACTCTCTTAATTTCTCGATTGCTTCGGGCAGCTTACCGGTATCCTTTCCACCGGCCGTCGCCAGATGAGGCCGTCCGCCCCCACCGCCGCCGGTTACTTTGGCTACTTCTCGCACCAGATCGCCCGCTTTTAAACCCATCTCTTTGATTAAATCGTCCGTCACACCGCATACAAAGTTTAACCGTCCATTGGCCCGATTAATAAGCAGGCAAACCGTCCGAGGGGAAATTTTCCGGATTTTATCCGCCACCTGTTTTAGCAAATCTATTTCCAGATTTTCGAACCGTTGCACCACCAGATTCACCCTGCCAATCTGTTACGCCGATTGAACAAAATCCTCCACCCGCCCCAGAATCTGCCCGGCCTCCAGTTTTTTCAGGCGGCGTTCGGTTTCCCGTATCTGTTCCAGCAAATGTTCTACCCGGGATTCAATTTCCTCCGGAGGAACATTCAACAATTGCCCCAAATGGTTCACAATATCACGATTCATTTGAGCAAATTCCACCGCTTTGGGACCGGTAATGGCTTCGATGCGACGAATCCCGCTGGCAATGCTCATTTCCTGCACAATCAGAAACGAACCGATCTGCCCGGTGCGCTTCACATGCGTCCCACCGCACAGCTCCCTGCTAAAATCGTCAATAATAATAACCCGAACCTCTTCGCCATACTTCTCTCCAAAGAGGGCCAT
The DNA here is from genome assembly GCA_024276455.1 of Calditrichota bacterium. GTDB lineage: Bacteria > Calditrichota > Calditrichia > RBG-13-44-9 > RBG-13-44-9 > JAJRXE01. Next base: position 13,431 of record JAJRXE010000289.1, on the reverse strand, counting down.
TGCACCAAGTTCCCGGGCTTTTTCGAAACTGGTGTAAACAACCTCCAGAGGCGTGTTGCGCCGGATTTGTTCGTTCACAATGTTTTCAATTTCCCGCAGCTGTTCCGGTTCAATTTTTTTAAAATGGGTGAAGTCGAACCGTAATCGCTCCGGGGTCACCAACGAACCGGCCTGTTGCACATGCGAACCTAAAACCCGGCGTAAAGCGGCATGTAAAAGATGGGTGGCAGTGTGATTGTACATAGTGGGAAGGCGCCAGGCGGGATCCACTTTGGCAACCGCCCGCGCATGCACCAACTTTAAATCCTGGGGCGCCTTACAGATGTGGACAATTTCTTCGCCCTGTTTTTGAACATCCACGACCTCCAACTCCACATCTTCCACAATAATTTTCCCATGATCCGCCACCTGTCCACCGCTCTCGGCGTAAAATGGGGTTTCCGTTAACACAATTTGATAGGTACCGTTGTTACGAGCAAACTTGCAAATCTGAGTTTCCGCTTCTAAAGCATCGTAACCGATGAAATGCGAATTTGTCGGACAATGCACCAGGACATTCCAGTTGTCCACATGGTCGAACTGAGCGGTAAATTTACCGGCTTGACGCGCCCGCTCCCGTTGTTTCTCCATTTCGCGATCAAACCCCTCCTCGTCCACACTCATATTTTTCTCTTCCGCCATGATGCGGGTTAGATCCAGCGGGAATCCATAGGTGTCGTACAGGCGAAACGCTTCCTCGCCGGGGATGATTCGTTTCCCCTCTTTCTGCAGGCGAGCCACCAGATTTTCAAAAATTTCGATCCCCCGATCCAGGGTTTTATTGAAATTCTCCTCTTCGGAGCGAATCACTTCCATGACGTGATCCCGACGCTCCCGGATTTCCGGAAAGGCATCGCCCATGATCTCAATCACCACCGGCACCAGTCGGTAAATAAACGGTTCATGCAGACTCAATTTTCGGGCATAGCGGGCGGCCCGCCGTAAAATCCGGCGCAACACATAACCCCTGCCTTCGTTTGAGGGAAGCGCCCCATCGGTAATGGCAAAGGTAAGCATGCGGATGTGATCGGCAATCACCCGAAACGCGACCTGCTGGTCTTCCGCCGCTTCCCGGTACTTTATTCCGGCCAATTTTCCGATTTCGTCTAAAATCGGGGTAAACAAGTCGGTGTCGTAATTGGAAGGCACCTTTTGCAACACCGCCACGATCCTCTCGAACCCCATCCCGGTGTCCACATGGGTGGCGGGCAAACGATGCAACTGCCCGGATTCGTCCCGATTGTATTGAATAAACACCAGATTCCAGAGTTCGATGTAGCGACCGCAATCGCCGTTTACCCGACATTGGTGACCTTCGATATGCTGCTTGTCGCAATGGTCCGGTCCGAGATCAATGTGTATTTCCGAACAGGGACCACACGGACCGGTTTCGCCCATCTCCCAAAAATTGTCCTTTTCCCCGAATATCAACACCCGTTCCGCCGGCAAATCGGTCACCTGGGGCCACAGCTCGGCGGCTTCGTCGTCATCTTTGTACACGGTCGCCCAGAGCTTGTCTTTCGGCAAATTCCAGACTTCTGTCAGCAATTCCCACGCCCAGGCGATGGCTTCTTTCTTATAATAATCGCCAAAAGACCAATTCCCCAGCATTTCAAAAAACGTGTGGTGGTAGGTGTCGTGTCCCACCTCTTCCAAATCGTTGTGTTTACCACTAACCCGAATACACTTCTGGGAATTCACCGCCCGTTTGTAAGGCCGCGTACCGATTCCCAGAAAGACGTCTTTAAACTGATTCATCCCGGCATTCGTGAACAACAAGGTGGGATCGTCCTGGGGCACCACCGGCGAACTGGGGACAAATCGGTGTCCGCGTTGTACAAAAAAGTTTATGAATTCTTCTCGAATTTGCTTTGACGTTTTCATAACCGTTCCTTAAAATTTTCGCTGGAATTTAGAGAAGCGTGAAGAGAGAGGCAAGAGTTTATTCGGAAACTGACCGGCCTCCGTTTAAGCGGAAGCTTCTACCTTCTTATTTAGAATTTGCCGCACCTTCAGGGCCAGTTCCCGCAATCGATAAGGCTTGGGTAGAATTCCGTGCAGTTTAATATCGGGTGTAATCAAGCGTTCCCGCTCAATGCGCCCACTGGAAAGCAGAATTTTGATGTCCGGATCGATGGCGTGAATTCTTCGGATGGTTTCCACGCCATTCATCTTGGGCATGGACATGTCCACGATGGCCAGATGAATTTTCTCGCTTCCATTTTGGACCATTTCAATGGCCTCCGGCCCGCTGGAGGCACAGAGAACATTGTATCCCAGCGAAGTAAGAATCTCCTCCACCGAATCGCGAATTAAGCGCTCATCATCCACCACCAGGATGTTTTCCGTTCCATGAGGAATGCCATCGCCCCGGGCACTTGCTTCCTGATCAATTTGTTCCTTCACAGGCGGGAAGTAAAGATAAAAAGTGGTTCCCTGGTTTTCTTTGCTTTCAACCTCAATGTGACCGTTGTGGCTCTGGACGATTCCAAATACCACCGCCAAACCCATACCGGTACCTTTCCCTACCGACTTGGTGGTAAAAAAGGGATCGAATATTTTGTCCAGATGTTCTTTTTTAATTCCGTTACCACTGTCAGTGACACTAATACACACATAATCTTGTAAACCGTTATCCGTTTCGGAGCGGGGTCGGTATTTTTGCATGCGTGTCCGCAACACAATTTCGCCGCCCTCGGGCATGGCATCGCGGGAATTGAGAGCCAGATTCAGAATAACCTGACTCAAACGCGTTTCATCGGCTTTAATATTTTCCACCTCCGGATCCAGATCCAGCAGGATTTCATATTCCTTACCCAGGGTCCGCTTTAACATGGAGGAAATCTGGGTTAAAAATTCATTGGGAGAAAGAACTTGCAGATCCACATCCTGATTGCGCGAAAACATTAATAGCTGCCGGGTGAGCTCCGCAGCCCGCTGCGAAGCTTCCTGAATGATTTGAGTGCGTCTTAAAATCTTCGGATTACCATTGGCTTCGTTCCGAAGCATGTCGATGTTAGGCATAATAATGCCCAGAATGTTATTAAAGTCGTGAGCAATTCCACCCACCAACGTTCCCAAACTTTCCATTTTCTGAAGTTGAATCACCTGCCGTTGCGACTCCTGTAAATCGCTGTAGGCTTTTTCCAGGCTGGCAGCCTTCTCTTTTACCGCATTCAAAAGATTAATATTGTCTAAAAGAATGGCCACCTGATTGGCCAAAGTATTCAGCAAATGAAGATCGTTGTTGTAAAAATACGGTTGATCGTACTTCACAAAAACCATTACCCCAAAACGGTACTCTTTCTCGCTAATCGGCACCGCTAAAACGGAAGTTTGTTGATTGCGCTCGCCCCGGAAGAATTTTTCATCGCTACCGAACAGATCGCTGGCCGTAAAAATACTGCCGGAATCCGCCTTGTACACTCGCCAGAGCAAGGACGATTTCTGGTAATCGTGACGAAGAAGCCGTTCCTGAGCAGCCTCCGGATAGGAGAGGGTCAAAATCATCTGGTCGGCCTTGGAATCGCGGAAAAAGATAAAACACTCATCCGCCTCAATCAAAGATCGAACTTCGGAAATAATTAGCCGCAAGATTTGATTCGGTTTGGTCGCCCGAATCATTCGCTGACTGATTTGAATTAATTGAGAAAGTTTGTAAGCATTCTTTCGATCACGTTCACGCAACCGTTCCAATTCTTCCGTCTTGAGTCGAAGTTCCTCATTCACTTTTTGGAGCTTTTTCTGATTGCTCAAAATTTCCCGCTGAATTTGTAAATTCTCCGTTACATCAATAACGGCAATAATAATGTTTCGCACGTATTCTTCATCGTCTTCGCGGCTGGCAATATTCAGTTCCACCACCCGTTTGCGTCCATCGAACATGCGTAAATTGGTAATATATCCGCGCAAGTTTTGACGTTCTTTAATCACCCGGTTCAACATCGCATTCAAATCTTCATTGGAAATGAAGCGATCCAGATTAATGCGAAGTAAAATTTCCCGGTCGATCCCGAAAAATTTGCAGGCGCTGTCATTCACGCCCTCAATCTTTCCCAATGAATCGGCAATGATGACGGGAATGGGACTGAGATGGAAGAGGGTTTCGAAATAGCGTTTGGATTCGTCCAATTGTTTGATATGGCGATCCAGATCGTCCGCTAACCGGTTGAAGGCTTTTGCAAGTTGAGCGGTTTCATCCTTACCGCGTACGGGTAATCGTAAATTAAAACGACCTTCGCTTTCCGGATACTGATTCAAATGTTGGGCGGCCTCGCGCAATGGACGCGAAATCGCTCGCGAAAGCAAGGTAGAGATAAAAATGAAAATGATCCCGATAATCAAACTAATAATGATTAAATTCCGTTTCTGCCAGCTGGTCTGTTTTTTTACCCAATCCAGACTAAATCCCACCACCATATTACCCTGATACTCATCCCGGTAAAATAAACTCTGTTTTAAAATAAAAAAATCAGGGGAGAATGTCTGACTTTGATTGGACTCTAACAACTTCCGAACAAGCTTGTAGTAAGTGTGGTAATGGTAACCAAAAGTAGTTTTATTGTTGCGGTCACTTACATAAATAAATACCACATCGGGATCGTTCTCTAAAGACTTAAGGATTTTTTCCAGCGAGCTCCGTTCATTTAAAAACAGACTGGCTCCCACATGAACGGAGGATATTTGCACCAAACTAACCGCTTTTTTAATTAAACCATCCCGAAATTGTTTTTCAATCTGATTAATAAAATAAAAATTGAAAACAATTAACAAGACAATGACAATACTTGTAATGAGTAACCAAAGCTTTTGAGTTATTTTTAAATGATAAAACAACTTCGAACCTCAAGTCCTGGTTAATTGGTGCAATCTACAAACAATAAACTAAAAATTACGATTTTGAAAAGAAACTTTCTAACGATTTCGCCACCTGATTAATGCTGTAGGGCTTTTTTAACAACCCCAGGCTGCCGGATATTTCCTCTTCGCTCATCGGACTGTCATCAAATCCACTGGTAAAAATAATTTTTGCATCCGGATTAATCTCTTTCAGCGCCCGAAAAGTTGCCCTGCCATCCATTTTGGGCATTTTTAAATCCACAATGACGTAATCAATTTCTTGCCAATGCTCTTTAAAATAAGACAACGCTTCGCTCCCACTACTAACTTTAATAGGCCGATAACCTAAAAAGTCCAGAATATCTCCCAGAATATTCAGCACATACTCTTCATCATCCACAATAAGAAAAGTCAATTGCTTTTCCGAAGTTTGCTGTTCCACCCGTTCCAATTTTTCTTCCGTTTTCTCCTCAATCGCCGGAAAATAAATATCGAAGCGGGTTCCCTTTCCCAATTCGCTCTTAACCTCAATGTAACCATTCATACTCTTTACAATACCGTAAACCACTGACAACCCCAAACCGGTTCCTTTCCCAACCTCTTTGGTCGTAAAAAAGGGATCAAAAATTTTAGAAAGATTTTCGACCGGAATTCCGGTGCCACTGTCCTTTATGCGCAAGCGGACATAGTCTCCGGGATCCAGATTACCGATTTGATAAAAACTCTCGATTTGATAATTAATGCTCTGGATTTCAATCTGGCCCCCATTTGGCATGGCATCCACTGCATTAATCACCAAATTCATAATTATTTGTTGAATTTCCGCCTCATCTGCTAAAATGCGGTTCAGCGACGGGGTCAACTGCTTCAACACCCGTACATTTTGGGGAATACTGTGTTCTAACATTTCAATACTATCTTCAACCACCTTATTTAAATCAACCGGACGCTTGTGTTGCAGATCGTTTTGACGTGTAAATGTTAATAAACGTTGAGCAATTTCGGTAGCTCGTTGAGCCGATTTTTCAATTATCTCTGCCCGGCGGTAATTCTCATCAGTTTCCGGGGTGGAATATTTTATCAATTCTGCATTGGGAATAATCGCTGCCAATATGTTGTTAAAATCGTGAGCAATCCCGGAAGCCATCAGTCCGATGCTTTCCAATTTTTGGCTCTGCAATAACTGTTGTTGAATCTTCTTGAGTTCAGTAACATCTTTGAAGAGAAAAAGAAATCCAATGGTTTGTTGACGATAATCCCCAATCATATTGATGGTCAAAATAACATCCAAAAATCCCCCATCAAGTTTCTTTAACTCCAACTCCCGGTTTTTTACTAAACCTTTTTGGTTGATTTCATTTTTAAATTGTTCGATTTGATCTTTATTGTAAATAAAATTGTCGAAGAAATTCAACTGATTTAAATCCGTTTCCTTGGAGATTCCAAGAAGAGCATATCCTGCTTTATTTAAATACAGAACATCACCGGATAGATTGGTAATACACACCCCATCCTGTAATATTTCAATTAAATTACCCAGGTGGGAAGGATGAGTTTGAGGCTTAACCTTATTTTTTAAGAAATTCAACATATTTTAATCTCTTCTATTTTTTTGAAAAAACACACCCACCTGTTTTTGCCAATCTCTTTTTAAACTACTGAAACTAAAAAATAGCGCCAAAACAACCGCAATTAAAACAAAGACTGTGTTTAGCAGGATATAAAAGGTAATTTTTTGGATGAGATACAAAACAAATATAATGATAATCAAAACAAACAAAACCATCGAGGCATAATTAATGGGAATAAAAGATATCATTCGTTGCAAAAATCCCTGATGAGGTTTCGACACCAACTCTCCGAGGTATTGATAATTCATCAAATAACGTTCATTCTCTTTGGACACATCGCTATTAAGGTAAACCAGGCGGGCGTACCAACTGATCAGCATAAAAATATTTAAGAAAAAATTAAAAATTTGTCCATACAAAAAGATCGGATAATTATGCTGATAGGCTAAAAAGTGAAGCGCTTCAACAATATTCGACAAAGTAAAAATAAAAATAATACTACTTAAATATTCCGTGACCACTATTTTTTTCAAATAATACCTTATCCAAAAGATTAATAGAATAATTAGTATTAAAACTACTGTGTAATAATTCTTCAACGCGTAGTCCGCCCAGGCAGACTTTTGATTCAAAATCATGGGATTAAATACATATTTGTAATAATTTAAGAAAACTATGACAAAAGAAAAAAGAATAGAAATGATAAATGTTTTATTGCTGGAATTATTAAAAAATTTAAATGAATACAGGAGAATGTAAATAGGTATTCCAACCAGGAAGAAACGCAAGATAAGGTCAGAAGATAAAAAAAGAACGTAGTACAGGGTTGGCGAGAAGTGCCTCAACAGCATAAACAGAGACATAAAAATGGAAAGATAACCGTAAAAAAAATAAAATAAATAAACAATGTTTTTGTTAAAGACAGTTTTGCTAAGAGTTTCACCAATAAATAAAAATGTAAAAAAGTACAAAAACAAATTTACGTACGGTAAGGGGTTATTGAAATTCAATTTGTTCAGATAAGCAAATATTAAGAACAACAAAAATAGAAGGATAAAAAACCAATATTTTTTTAAAATATTGAGAAACATTTAATTTTGTTACCTGCCCAAATTGTAGATCAATATTGTAAAAACGACGTAATTTAGCTTTTTTATTATCGGATTGAAAAAATAATAATTTAGCCCATAATAAAAAAGAGTGCTCAACGAGCACTCTTTTTATCCCAAAAGCAAAACCTGATTTTTTACGTTTCACTTCAAAAACGTATGCCTGACTCAGCACACACCGATTAGTTCGTTTCTGGCGGAATGCCCGGGGGAACCAGCGGATTCCAGGTGTTCAGGCTCAGTTCCGGCGGAATGCCCGGGGGAACCAGCGGATTCCAGGTGTTCAGGCTCAATTCCGGCGGAATGCCCGGGGGAACCAGCGGATTCCAGGTGTTCAGGCTCAATTCCGGGGGAATACCAGGCGGAACCAACGGATTCCAGGTATTCAGGCTCAATTCCGGGGGAATACCAGGCGGAACAAGCGGATTCCAGGTATTCAGGTTTGCCCCGGAATTATCGGCCATTAAATTGACAGATAATACTAATCCCAAAACAAGGGCAATAACCAAAACACCGCGTGAGAACTTTCGCATACCATACCTCCTATGTTAGATGGGTAATAATTATTTCGCGTCCAACAAGGTTCTGCGAAATTTTTCTAAATCGTATTTAAAAGGATCTAAAGTCAACCGCCTTTGAATTCTCCTGAAATGCTCCATGGATAAATTCCGGATAGCCCAATCCAAAAAATCATTCTTCCGGACAAATAACGCACCACTTCGGAATTTCAAAAAAGGAATATTGGCGCTTCGAATCTTACGATACACACTGGTCACATTTTTCAGTTCCAGTAACCGAGCCACCTCTTTGGGACTCAATATTTCAGAATAGTTCTCAATGCGCCGGATATACCAAAAATAGTTGTTTTTCCGATAAGCACCCAATATATTTCCTTTGCTAATATGACGTCTTAAAGGGAAACCTGGGCTCGTTTTTGAATCAGACAGCAAATTTTCCGAGTGTAACCATCGCGCAGCCAGTGATAATGGAATTTCAGCTTTCTCCTCGGCATTCATTTTCAACTGTAAGAAATTATTTATTTGGCATATATCCGCCGACATCGCAGTCAAAATATATCTTTTTACCTTAAAATTTAGCAAATATTTAACAAACTAACAAAATATTGTAGCATGTTGCAATAAATGCAAGTCCATATTTGCCCATAAATTGTAATTTTTAAAACCATAATGTTAACCTGAGAGAGAATTTTTATGAAACTCCGCGATTCTACCGTTCTAATCACAGGAAGTAGTGACCGGGTGGGGCGCACCATTGCCCTTCATTTGGCAGAAAAAGGAGCTAAAATTGCCGTTCATTTCCATTCGCAGAAAGATAAAGCCCTCCAAACGGCCAACGAAATCATTCAACGGGGCGGGGACGCGTTAACCGTCCAGGGAGATATTAGCAAGATAAACGACTGGAAGGTCATGCTGAAAGCAATCCTCCATAAATGGGGACGTTTGAATGTGCTGATCAACAATGCCGCCATTTTCTACCGCACCCCGGTGTTCGATATTACCGAGCAGGATTGGGATAATTTTTTAAACATCAATTTAAAAGGAACCTTTTGGGGATCTCAAATTATCGGGAAGCATATGTGGGAGAATAAGAATGGCAAAATAATCAACATTGCCGACGTCTCTGCCGAATCTCCTTGGGCAAATTACTTACCTTATTGTGTTTCTAAGGCGGGTGTCGTTGCTCTGACCAAAGGGTTGGCCAAAGCACTGGCTCCACATGTACTGGTCAATGCCATTGCGCCGGGCACTGTTCTGCTGGCAGAAGAATATGATGAAGAAGAAGAAAAAATGCTGCTTGAACGCACTCCGCTCAAAAGAGTCGGCTCTCCGGAAGACATTGCTCATACTGCCGCTTTTTTGATAGAAGGTTCGGACTTCATTACCGGCGAAATCATCAAAGTGGATGGAGGACGCTCGCTTTCTTGATTCATTCTCAACCCCAACAATCCTAACGATGTCTTTCCACAAATGAGCGAATTTCCTGGTAAACTTTCTCCTTTTCCACATCAATGCTTATCAGATGGTAGGATTGTTCCAATATTACCTTCCGTTTTTCGGAGGAAGAAATATGCCGGTAAATATATTCCAGATTGGAGATGTGGACGGTACGATCCTTTTGGGAATGAATCAACAAAGCCGGGGCGGTTACTTCCGGTAAATCTTCCTTGGTATGCCGGAGCAAATTTAACAATTCATAGACGCTGCGAATAGGATACTTGCGGTAATTAGGAATCGTCTCTTTCAGTTCGGCGTTTCGAATATCCGGACCTTTCGATTTGTACTGATAAGTCAAAAGATGCCGGGCAAGCGGTAATAATTTCAAGCGCCAATCTTTCAGGAACACGGCACCGGCCAGGGTAATCACTCCCGCTACCGAATGATGGGCAGCCAGATGTAGGGACAACGCCGCTCCCATGCTTTGACCACAAACAAATATTTTCTCGCAAACTCCTTTTAATTGGTAATACTCTTCCCGGACTTTTAGGTACCAATCTAACCAGCGGATGTTTATTAATTCCTCTGGCCTGGTACCATGTCCGGGTAAAAGGGGAATCGAAACGGTGACCCCAAACTCGGCATGTAACCGCTCGCCGATTTCTTTTCCTTCGTATGGCGAAGCCGTAAAACCATGCACAAACAAAAATCCCACCTTATTGCCGGACAAATAGAGCGGTTCGGCTCCCGTGAGTAAACCTTCTTTACTGTTTTGACTGGTGTTTTTCATCAAATCGATATTCCCGATTGAAATTTTTACATGATTTATTAATGCTTGCTTATTAAATATTCCGCAATTTGAACCGCATTGGTTGCCGCCCCTTTGCGAAGATTATCCGCGACGATCCACAAATTCAAACCATGATCAACACTTTCGTCCCGTCTGATGCGTCCAACAAACACCTCATCTCGATTTCGGGCATGGAGAGGAAGCGGATACTCGTTTCTTGCCGGATTATCCTGCATCACAATACCGGGCGAGTTTTTTAAAAGACGGAACACCTCTTCCAAGGAATAGGAACGATGGAATTCGATATTCACCGCTTCGGAATGGCTCACTGTGACCGGAATTCGCACGGTGGTGGCGGTGATGGGCAAGTCCGGTATTCCCATTATCTTGCGCGTTTCAAGAATCATCTTCATTTCTTCCTGAGTATAACCGTTTTCTTTGAAAACATCGATATGGGGCAAGCAATTGTCCGCAATAGGATGCGGATAGAAAGGATTTTCGCTTTTTCCCTTCCGCAATTCGTCTTCCAATTGCTTTAACGCCTGTTTGCCGCTTCCGCTGACCGCCTGGTAGGTGGAAACCACAACCCGTTTTAACCGAAACTTTTGATGCAAAGGATTTAACACCACCACCATCTGGATGGTTGAACAATTCGGATTTGCGATAATGCCGGAATGATTTTTTAATGCTTGCGGATTCACTTCCGGCACCACCAGAGGGATTCCCGGCTCCATTCGCCAGGCCGAACTATTATCGATGACCACACACCCCTGTTTGGCAGCTAGCGGTGCAAACTCCCGGCTAACATCTTTACCGGCTGAGAAAAGGGCAAAATCCACTCCTGTAAAAATTTTCTCCGTTAATGGCTGAACCGATATTTCTTCCCCCCGAAATTTTACGGTCTGGTTCACCGAACGTGCCGAAGCCACCGGTATTAGTTCCCTTACCGGGAAATCCCGTTCTTCCAACACCTCAATCATCTTTTGCCCAACCAATCCGGTAGCGCCAACTACCGCCACCCGAAATCCTCTGGACTGGCTGCTATTATTCATTTCATTCCCCCTTTCGCTGATCGTGGAAGGTGAAAATTAACCTGCTATTTCCCCAATGGTCCCAACCAGATCAAATTTTGAGAAAATAAAACAAAATATCAGAGGATATCAAGCATAATGAAAATAAAAAACCTGTTGGTTCAAGGAAGAGAAATCATAAATTATTGCTCAAGATTTAAATAAACCTGAGATGGAGCAAAAGAAAAAATGAGTCTGGAAAAGCTGTTTGAACCTGAATCCATTGTAATTGTGGGCGCCTCTCGAAAAGAGGGGAGTCTCGGCCGAGTATTTTTCGATAACGTTCTTCGTTTTGGTTTCAAGGGTAAACTCTACCCAATTAACCCCAAAGCTCCGGAAATAGCCGGTATTCCCTGCTATCCCAGCATCGCCGACTTACCGGAGACTCCGGATGTTGCCGTCATTATGGTCCGCAAAGAGCTGGCTCTGGAAGCGGTGGAAGAATGTGGCCGGAAAGGGATCGAGAATATTATTATGATCACCGCCGGCTTTCGGGAAGTTGGCGGAGAAGGGATTGAACGCGAAAAGGCCCTGATGGAGTTAGTCCATAAATACAACCTTCGCCTGGTTGGACCCAACTGCATGGGCATTATTAACACCGACCCAGAAGTGAGTCTGAATGCCAGTTTTTCGCCGACCGAACCCTTCGTGGGCAATGTAGCGTTTGTTTCTCAATCCGGTGCCCTGGGGGTGGCGGTCTTGGAAATGAGCAAGGAACTTCGCCTGGGATTTTCTATTTTCGTCAGTGCTGGCAATAAAGCCGATTTAAAGGACAACGATTTTCTGGAATTCCTGGCGACTCACGAACGGACCCGGGTAATTACCCTGTACCAGGAAAGCATTGAAGAAGTGGAACGGTTTCGTAAAATCACCACCCGATTGAGTTCGAAGAAACCGCTGATTGTTGTAAAAGCGGGTCGAAGCCGTTCCGGGGCGCAAGCGGCCTCATCTCATACCGGCGCCCTGGCCAGTTCCGACCAGGCCACCGCGGCTCTGTTGAAGCAATGCGGCATTATTCGAGCCGATTCCATTGCCGAACTTTTCGATCTTTCGCTGGCGTTTTCCACTCAACCCATTCCATCCGGCGATCGGATTGCAGTAATTACCAACGCCGGGGGACCCGGGATTCTGGCTGCAGACGCTATTGAATTGAACGGCCTGCAGTTGGCTAAACTCAGTGAAGAAACTACAAACTATCTTAAAAGCTTTCTTCCTGAAGAAGCTTCCGTTCACAACCCGGTGGACATGATAGCCAGTGCCAACGAAGACACTTACCAAAACACGGTGCGAGCCGTTCTAAAAGACCCGAATGTGGATGCCATCATGGTAATTATTGTCCGACCGCCGGTAAACACCACCCCCCGAATGATTGTAGAAAAATTCCGATCGGTGCTCAAAAACGGAAAAAAGAAACCGGTGTGTGTGGTTCTAATGGCGCAACACGATGCAGACTGCGGTTTAGAGATTTTCCAAGAACTCAAACTACCGGTCTATTCTTACCCCGAGGCGGCTGCTTTTGCCCTGGCTAAAATGGTGGAATACGGAAAGCGAAAACGACGCCCCGCTGGGAAAATAAAAAAATTTCCGGTAGAAAAAGGAAGTTTACAACACATCTTTGAACAAGCCGTGGCCGAAAAACGAGAATACCTGCGTAGCAACGAAGTCACCACCTTGCTTAGTGCATACGGATTTCCGCTACCGTTTAGTATAGTGATTCAATCGCCCGAGGAAGCGCTGGAGATTTTCGAGCAACGGCAAACCCCGCTGGTTTTAAAAATCGAATCGGACGAGATTGTACATAAATCGGATGTAGGAGGCGTCAAAACCCATCTCGACAGCCTGGACAAAATTCGTCAGGCTTACCAGGAACTTATGGAAAACGCGCTGAAGATTACCAGCGCCGATAAAATTCAGGGCATCTTCTTGCAGGAAATGGTGGAAGCCAACTTGGAAGTGGCGTTGGGGATGAAAAGAGATCCCAATTACGGGCCGCTACTTATGTTCGGAATGGGGGGCATTTTTATTGAAGTGTTCAAAGATGTCAGTTTTCGGCTGGCT
>JAJRXE010000288.1 GCA_024276455.1 Calditrichota bacterium | reverse complement strand
CACCTGCCGGAACTGGTCGGCAAATTCCACCAACCGCTCGGTGGCGTCCGGTCGGCGATTCAGAATAACGTCTTCCACAATTTCCCGCAGATTGGGGGGGATTTCCTCGTACACGGTGATCTGCCCGGCATTCACGATGCCCATGTCCATACCCGCCTTAATGGCGTGGTAGAGGAAGACGGAGTGCATGGCTTCCCGCACGGCGTCGTTGCCCCGGAAGGAAAAGGAGATGTTGCTCACCCCGCCGCTCACCAGACTGTGCGGGAAGCGTTTCTTGAGCTCCCGGGTGGCTTCCAGGTAGGCCACTGCGTAATTGGCGTGTTCGGCCATACCGGTTCCCACTGCAAAAATGTTGGGGTCGAAGATGATGTCTTCCGGGGGGAAACCCACTTCTTCGGTCAGGATGCGGTAGGCGCGGCTGAGGATTTCTACCTTTCGTTCGGCGGTTTCCGCCTGCCCCTGCTCGTCGAAGGCCATGACGATGACCGCCGCCCCGTAGAGACGGGCCAGGCGGGCGTGTTCTTTAAACGCTTCTTCACCTTCCTTCAAGCTAAGGGAGTTGACAATGCTTTTTCCCTGGGTGCACTTCAATCCGGCTTCAATCACCGACCATTTGGAAGAGTCCAGCATGATGGGCACCCGGGCAATGTCCGGCTCGGCCGCCAATAGGTTCAGGAAGGTGGTCATGGCTTTTTGGGAATCCAACAAGCCCTCGTCCATGTTGATGTCCAGAATCTGGGCGCCATTTTCCACCTGCTGGCGGGCCACCTGCAGGGCTTCTTCGTAATTTTCTTCCCGGATGAGACGGGCAAAGCGGCGCGATCCGGCCACGTTGCAGCGCTCGCCTACGTTAATGAAGTTGGAGTCCGGACGCACCACCAGCGGTTCCAGTCCGCTAAAGCGCGGGTAGCGCGGCACTTCGGGAATCGGCCGCGGCGGGTAGGACGCCAGCGCCTTGGCAATGTACCGGATGTGTTCCGGGGTAGTGCCGCAACATCCCCCGGCAATGTTAATCCAGCCGTTCTCGGCGAATTCTTTTAAATAACCGGAAGTGATTTCGGCGGTCTCGTCGTACTCGCCAAACTCGTTGGGCAATCCGGCGTTGGGGTACACGCTGGTGTAGATGGGCGCCAGCCGGGAAAGTTCTTCCACAAAGGGGCGCATCTGGGCGGCGCCCATGGCGCAGTTCAGACCAATGCTCAGCAGATCGGCATGAGAAACCGAAATCCAGAAAGCTTCCAGAGTCTGTCCGGAAAGGGTGCGGCCCGAGGCGTCGGTGATGGTGACGGAAATCATGATGGGCACCCGGCTGCCCCGGCGCTGGAATTCCTGTTCGATGGCAAAGAGGGCGGCTTTACAGTTCAGGGTGTCGAACACGGTTTCAACCAGCAGCAAATCGACCCCGCCATCCAGCAATCCCTGAATCTGAGGAAGGTAACCCGCGGCGATGTCGTCGAAGGTCACCGCCCGGTAACCGGGACGATTTACGTCCGGGGACATGGAGGCGGTGCGGTTGGTGGGACCAATGGCGCCGGCCACGAAGCGCGGTTTGTCCGGGTTCTGCCGGGTAAATTCCTCCGCGACCCGGCGCGCCAGGCGGGCAGACGCCTGGTTCATCTCGTACACCAGATCTTCCATCTGATAATCCTGCTGAGAAATCCCGTTGGCGTTAAAGGTGTTCGTTTCAATGATGTCGGAACCGGCTTCCAGATAGGCGCGGTGGATTCCTTCGATGATCTGGGGCTGGGTGAGGGAAAGCAGATCGTTGTTTCCCTTCACATCCACCGGATGGTCAGCGAAGCGTTCTCCCCGGAAGTCCTCTTCCTGCAGCAGGTGGCGTTGAATCATGGTGCCCATGGCGCCGTCCAGAATCAGAATGCGTTTTTTCAATTGTTCGTGAATCGGATGTCCGGGATAAAACCGTTTATTCATTTTCTGTACCTCTTTGCCAATTCATTTTAATTTTGCAATTTCTAACAAAAATGGAGAAAATTCAATGGTTTTTTGGCGGTAGAAGGAGGAATTTCAAACGGTGCCCCCAAAAGTCAAACCGGATCGAAGAGATTTACTCTTTCTCTTCCATTCCTTTCCACCTGACAGCGATTTCAATTCTCTTCCCGATTTGGTGGCACAGGGTGTCCCGGTTTTGTGGCGTTAATTCTACCAGTTCCACCTCTGGACGCTGTTTCAGAGCGTTCATCCAGGCATTGCCTCGCAGGGCGATGGTGGCTACGACAATGGGCGCTTGTGCCAAAACCTTCTCTACCCAACGGCAAAAAGTAGGAGAAAGGCTTTCCATCTTCCCAATTTCGTCGATGAAAACCGCTGTCTTTTTGGCCCGGTTTTGCTGATCCAGGTAAGTGACCACTTCCTCCAGAGCCTCCACATTTACCCCGTACTTTCCCACTCGAAACGGTCCCGGGAATTTCACATGGGCTAACGTTCGCCGCAGTCCATCAAAGGTTTCGATTTCAAAACCGATCCGTTGGCCCTGTTGACGGATTTCCCGGGTGAAAAATCCCGTTTGAACCCCCTTCGGTAACCGCCGGGCAATGCGCAGTAAACAGGTGGTTTTCCCGATTCCGGGTTTTCCGGTCAGAAAAATTTTCATGGAGCAATTTAAGTGGGAAAAGCAACACAATGCAACACCGTTTGCAATGTCCAGTCCCCCTACCTGTCATTCTGAAGGTGCTTCAGCACCCGAAGAATCTCCCCGGGAATATTCCCTTGACGCACGACGCGACTAAGGAGATGCCTCGCTGGCGCTCCGCATGAAAAATGAAGGGCGTTTCACGGAATATTGGAGGAGAGGAAAAACATTTTAAAATACTCTGTTTTTCCCGGTAAATTTACACCTATTTATTCTTCCTCTTCCGTCTTTGCGTCAATATTTTTTTGCAACGATCGCGCCCAGTTCCCAAGAAGTTGTTTTTCTAACTCGTTTATTTTTGCCGAAGGATGCACCAGGGTGTAAAACCAGGGTGGCATCTCGCCATCGTTCACTTCTTCGGTAATTTCCTTTAACAACTCGCTTCTTTTCTGAGGTGTGTAATGGTTCCATTTAGAAAAATTGAGGTGCTCCCGCCCTTCGTTAACGTCGTGGGCTACCAGCCAGGAGACCGGTGCTATGTAGCCGTACCAGGGCCAGTGGGTTTGATGGGAATGGCAGTCGAAACAGGAGCTTTGCAGAATTTTCATGATATCCTGCGAGGCGGGAACCAATTCTTCTTGCGGAGGATTGTCCCGGGTTACCGGGATGAATTGAATGGCAACGAAAGCGATTAAAATTCCGTATTGAATGATTTTGTTTTTCCATTTCATGGGAAAGACCTCCTACACATTGGGATTGGCGTTGGCTTACTCCAGGTTGAATTTTTTCAGGCGGTAGAGCAAAACATGGCGGGGAATATCAAGCATTTTGGCTGCCCGGGATTTGTTCCCCCCGCTTTTTTCCAGCGCCTGTAAAATGGCTCTTTTTTCCAGTTCTTCCAGGGTGAGTTGTTCGTCCTTGGCTGGTTCCTCGGTCCGGGATTTGGTAAACGCGACAAAGGTTTGGAGGTGAGCCGGTAAGCTGGAGGGCGTCAACTTGCCGCTGCTGGTGAGCACCACCGCTCGTTCAATCACATTTTCCAGTTCCCGTACATTCCCGGGCCAATCGTAACGGGTCAACACTTCCAAAAATTGGGGGTCGATCTGAAATTCTCTTTCCTTTCCGTAACGGCGAAGGAAAAAATCCACCAGATACGGAATGTCTTCCTTGCGTTCCCGCAAAGGCGGAATGGTAATGGGAATCACGCTCAGGCGGTAATACAGGTCTTCTCGAAATTTGCCCTGCCGAATGAGCTCTTCCAGATTTTTATTGGTGGCGGCAATGACCCGGACATCCACTTTAATAGGACGGCCTTCTCCCAGCCGTTCGATTTCGTGTTCTTGCAGTACCCGCAATAGTTTGGCCTGCACATCTTCCCGCAAATCACCGATTTCGTCCAGAAAAATGGTGCCGCCGTTGGCCAGTTCAAATTTGCCTTTCCGGTCTTTGATTGCTCCGGTGAAGGCTCCTTTCACATGGCCAAACAGCTCGCTTTCCATTAAATTGTCCGGAATGGAAGGGCAATTCACGGTAATAAACGGCTTGTCCTTGCGCGGACTGTTGTAGTGAATGGCCCGGGCCAGCAGTTCCTTACCGGTGCCACTTTCCCCCAGAAGGAGCACGGTGGCCTCGCTTTCCGCCACCTGACCGGCCATCTGAAGGACCTCTTCCATTTTTCTGCTGTTGGTCACCATATTGTCGAAGCGATATTTCCCCTCCACTTCCCGCCGGAGTTGTTTATTCTCCTGCTGTAACTGACGCATTCGCACCGCTTTCTCAATGACAAAAAGCAGCTGTTCCTGTCCGAAAGGTTTGGTGATGTAGTCGTCGGCACCGGAACGCACTGCTTCCAACGCCCCGTCCACGCTTCCGTACGCGGTAATCATAATAATAATCACCTCCGGATTCAGGACACGGATTTCTTTTAATACTTCCAATCCGGAAACATCTGGCATCTGAATATCGGAAAGCACGATGTCGTAGTTGTTTTCCCGAAAAAGGGCCAGGCCATCCCGCCCGTTGTAAGCGGTGGCCACTTCGTACCCCTGTTTTTTTAACTGGTAGCTTAGCACCTTGCAAAGATTGACATCGTCGTCAATGAGTAAAATTTTCATGTGAGTCCCTGTTTTTTAACTCCCCAATATCCGCGGATGGGTAATCCCCGGAAATGTGCGAATGATTGATTGTTGAAAATTGACCGAGCAAGTCATGAGTTTGGCGTTTTTATCCCTCTTTTAACGGAAATGTAAGGATGAATTCGGTTCCCTTCCCAGCCTGGCTCTCCACCCGAATTTGCCAGTTGTGCTTTTTGACCAGACGGTTTACAATGGCCAACCCCAGTCCGGTGCCGGTGAGTTTGGTGGTGTAAAAAGGTTTGAAAATGTGTTCCAGTTGTTCCGGGGGAATCCCCTTCCCGTTGTCACACACACAAATTTCCAGCAAAGGAGGAACCCTCTGGGCTTCCGGTTGGCCGGGATTCGCGTTGTAGCCTGGTATTTTCCGCCAGCGAATGGTGACTTTACCCTGCGGACCGGTGGCCTGTAAACCGTTCAAAACCAGGTTTACCAGCACCTGGCGCAAATCGGTGGGGTTGGTGTGAATAAAAATAGGCTCCTGGGGCGACTCCAGGGTCAAATTTACCTTGGTTTTTTTGGCCCGGTAAGAGAGTAGCTGGGCGACATTGCGGATCAGCTCACCGACTTCGATGCGGGAAATTTGATTGGTTTGTTTGCGACCGAATTGCAGGTAATTTTCCACCACCGCACTCAGTCGCTCAGTTTCCTGGATGAGAATATCGTAGAATTCCCGTAAATGGCCTTTGACCGGAAGTTCATCGCGCAGTATTTCTACCGTGCCGCGAATAGAACCCAGGGGGTTGCGAATTTCATGTGCCAGACTGGCCGCCAGCTCCCCGATAATCGCCAGGCGATCGGCCTGGTGAAGTTGATCCTCCATTTCCGCCAGTTTTTCCCGTTGCTCCTGCAAAAGGGCAAGGGATTCCTCCAATTCCCGGGCAGTGCGCTGGTAACGTACCTTCTCTTCCCGCTCTTTCTGGGCTTTTACCCCGGTTAAATAGCCAATAATGTTGAATAGCAGTAATTGCAGAAACCGCACCAGATTGGTTTCCACAAAGCCACCCCATTGCAGCATGATGTGGGGGAAATAAATGAGAGTCACCGCCAGGGCGGTGCCGACTCCGCCTTTAATGCCGAATTGAAAAGCCGCCATCAGAATGGGAATGAAATAGGCCTGCATGTAGAGAAGGTGGAATTGCCATTTGACGGTCGAGGTACGGTAGTGCAATACACTAATGAAAACCACCAGGCCGCCAATCAAAAGCCACCAGAGCAATGTTTTGGTTCGGTTTGTCATAAGCAATCTTTTTTACCGACCATATTGTACATTATTCTACAGTTGAATGCAAGGATTTTGATTGTTTTCAGGCTTCAAGGCACCCAATAATTTCTGTGCGAAAGGGAAATAAAATCTGAAAGCGCTGGCAGTGACTTCGGTAGGTTCCTTTCTGGGAACCATTCACCCGTGTCACCCGGGAACGGTTGGTGAGCGAAAAATTCCATTACCGCAATGTTCGTGCGTTGATCGGCATTTTGGTCCACGAATTTTCACGAATGAATTCACGAATGATTCCCCCAAATTGTCGCCCCTTCGTTCCTTGCCCCTTCGCCTGTCGCCTTTTTGTAGATTATCAATCAAACATTCGGTAGGCAAATTTTCAGAAATTCCTACCAGGAATTTTTCCAGGAAGGTGGCTCCGTCGTTTACTATCGAAAATTTTTAAAATAACCTTGATTTTAAGGAAAATTAACTGTAGGTTTTAACCATATGGTTAAATTTGGTGGTTAAATGGAAAAACTCACCGACACGGAACAACGCATCCTCCAGGCCGCCACCGAGGTGTTCCTGGAAAAAGGAAAAGAGGGTGCCCGGATGCAGGAGATTGCCCGCAAAGCCGGCATTAACAAGGCCCTGCTGCATTACTATTTTCGTTCCAAAGAACAGCTGTATCAACGAGTTTTTAATTACGAGGTTCGTTCTTTTTTCGCAGCCCTGCTTCAGTCTGTTCCCCAAACCCGGGATCTGGCCCAGTTTTTAAAAGGATTCATCGACGGATATCTGGACCAGCTTGCTGCCCGTCCCCGCATGGTTCGTTTTATTAGCTGGGAAATCAGCCAGGATATGACGGCTTTCAAAACGATCTTGAAAGAAATCCTGCTCGAAACCAGCGATTCTCCCCTGCACCACTGGATCACCATTCTGGAAGAAGCCATTGAAAAAGAAATCATTCGACCCCTAAACATCCATCATTTTTTGTTTAATTTACTGGGCATGTGCGTGTATCCCTTTTTGGCTCAACCGGTAATTGAAACCCTTTTTCCCACCATCCGGGTGAACTCGTCTGAATTCCTGCAGGAGAGGAAAAAGGAAATATTTGAACTGGTCTGGCGGGGCATCACCAAAACGTAAAGGAGATGCTTTTCATGACACGTTTCATCTTTGCAACCTTATTCTGGGGGCTGTTTGCCTCGCTGCTGGCTCAGCCGGTGGAGGTACTGACTCTGGAAAAAGCTCTTCAGCTGGCCGAAGAGAACAATCTGTCCTTGCAACAGCAGGAGCAAATGTTGCAGCGGGCCTTCGCTGCAGTCGAGGAAGCCCGGGCCGGTTATTGGCCCCGTGTTAGCCTGGCAAGTCAGCTTTCTCATATTTCAGAGGTCCCGATGCTGAGCATCGAACCGTTTCCGGGTTTCAGCCAGGAAATTCGAGCCGGTGTGAAGGACCAATACGATTTCTCCGTGCAGGTTGTGCAGCCCATTTTTACCGGATTTCGTCTGCGGAATCAGCGTAAATCCAGCGAGGTGCAGGCTCGGGAAGCGGAGGTGAATCGGCAGTTGCTCAAGAACCGCATCTTTTTACAAATCCACCAGCTTTATTACGCCGTTCAGATGAACCATTTCGAACAGGAGGTGGCCCGGTCCAGCATGGCGCGGATCGAAAATCACCTGCAGCGGGTCAAGCAGCTTCTACTGGCCCAGCAGGGCACGGCGTTCGACACGCTGGAGGTTGCCAACCGCCTGTTAAAGGTCCGGACCCGTTTGCGCAAACTGCAACATCAGAAGAAGATACTCCTTTTTCAACTGGCCCGGGTGTTGAATGTGCCCCGGATCGATTCCGTGGCGGTAATTTCCCTCCGCGGACGGGCTGTGCAGTTTGGTCCGTGGGAACAATACGAACAATTAGCCCGGCAGCACCGTCCGGAATTTGCTTTGAATGAGCTGAAAATCCGGGAATTCTCTTACCGTAAAAAAACCGTTCAGGGGCAGTATTTTCCCCAGGTGTACGGTCAGGCCAGCTATCATTACGGTCGGCCGGGAGTGGATTTTTTCAAAGACGAATGGATGACCTATTACCAGTTCGGGGTGCAGTTGCAGTGGGAGCTGTGGAATCGGGGACGGCGGAAGCACCAGGTTCGCCAGATCGACTATTTGCTTCGGAAACAGAATCTGGAACAACAGCGGCTCTGGCAGTCCATTCGGGAGCAAATTTTAACCGCTTACGAGGGAATGCAAAGCGCGCTGGAACAGATTCAATTGCACCGCCGGCTGGTGCAGCAGGAGAAGAAACGTTACGAGATTGCGTTCAGCAAATATGAGCAGGGATTATTAAGCTCCACCGACTTGCGGGATGCCGAAATCGCCCTCACGTTGGCGCAACATGAACTCAGCAAAGATTATCTGGATTTTTTGTTAAACCAGGCTTCCATGAGGTATGCCACCGGGACGATCGGTCGGTTCGGGGAAGACGAACGGTGACATAGCGCTCGTGGATTCGCAAAAAAGATTGAGTCGAGTGACTCGGTGAATATCATCAACTTTTCCGGGAGGTCAAAATGCGGTATTTCGCTTCAAGTTTACTGATTGTTGCTCTCTTCTGGTTTTTTTCTTGCTCGGGCAACAGGGGAGAGCAGGTGTACACCAGCGTGGTGGAAGGAAAAACCGTACGGGTTCCTGCCTTAACGGGCGGAAAGATTCTGCGCCTGTGGGTGGATACCGGCGATCCGGTGGAGGTGGGCGACACCCTGGCGCTAATCGACACCCTGGAACTCACCTACCAGCGACGGGAGATTCTGGGCGGATTGCAAGAAGTGCGTGCGCAGGAGGCCTTGCTGGTCACCACCCTGGCCCAGGCAAAAGAGGAGTTGGATTTTGCCCGCAAAACTTACCGGCGGTTTCAAAAACTGCTGGCTGGTCAGTCGGTAAGCCAGCAGCAAGTGGACGAGGTAAAAAACCGCTACCAGAAGGCGGAGTCGGCGTACCGGCGGGCGGTGCAGCAAAAACAAACCCTGCTGGCGAAAAAAGAGCAATTGAACGCCCGCTTACAATTGGTGGAAAAGAAAATCCACGATGCCACAGTTCGTTCCCCGGTGCAAGGGGTGGTGGCGACCAAATTTTTTGAAGAGGGTGAAGCAGTGCCGCCGGTGAATCCGCTTTTTGAAATCATTCACCTCCGGGAAGTGTGGGTAAAAATCTACGTAAGCGAGGAGAGCCTTCCGGAAATTAAAATCGGTCAGCCGGCCATCATTCGGGTCGATGGGCTGGATCGGGAGCTCCGCGGTACGGTTCGCTGGATCAGTCCGAAGGCGGAATTTACTCCCAAAACCATTCTGACCCCGGAAACCCGCACATCGCTGGTGTACGCGGTGAAAATTACGGTACCCAATCCGGAGCAGATTTTAAAGCAGGGCATGCCGGTGGAGGTGGTGCTGAGCATTTCGCAGGGGGAAAAGAAGAAGGTGACTGTTTTAAACTGAGCGTCGGCATACCAGGAATTCCCCGATGGCCTTTAATAATTCGTGAAAGGAAAGGGAAGAAATGACTAACCATTGGGAAGAGAAATCAACCGTTCAGGCGTCCGAATCGACCGCTGGGCCGAATCCGCTTGGGAGATGCAAAAATCCTCCTATTTTTTGCTTAGAACAGATTAACAAAGGAGGATTTGGGTCATGAAGAAGTGGTTCGCGATCGGATTGGTGCTGGGAGTGTTTGTTTCGTCCCTGTTTGGCGCAGAATTCCGGGGAAACAAATCGGTGCTGGTGGCGCGGGGCGACACGGTTCAAGCGGATTTGTTTGGAGCCAGCCGTTTCATTACTATCGATGGTACCGTGGAAGGGGATGCCTTTGGTGCGTGCGAAATTTACCGGGTGGATGGAACCGTACAGGACAACGTCATTGCGGCGGCCCGACTTTTGATTATTAACGGCGTGGTGAACGACGTGGTGGTGGCGTTTGCTCAGACGATTCAGATCAGCGGAGAGGTCAACGGCGACGTGATTGTTTTTTGCAAAGAGATTCAGATTATGCCGGGAGCCCGCATCAGGGGAAGTCTCTACGTGGGTGCCGGTGAGTTAATGCTGGACGGCGGTACCGTGGAAGGCGATGTGCAGGGGGGCGCCGGCGAGGCGTTCTTAAACGGAACCGTGGGGGGCACAACCGAGCTGGAGGTGAAAACGATCCGCTTCGGAGAAAATTACCGGGCAACGAACACGAAACTAACCTTGTTTAAACCCCTGAATCGTCGGGAACAGGCCAATTTGCCGGAAAATCTGGAGGTGCAAATTAAGAAACGCCCTTTGTTCTTTTTGCGGTTTCGTTTTTACTGGACCGTTTTGGGACTGTTTATTACCGGCCTGCTGGTTTACCTCATTTTCCGAACGCCGGTCAATGAGTACCTGGATGGACTTCGGCAGGATTTCTGGAAGAAATTACTTACCGGATTTTTAACCTTTGTGGCTGTGCCGGTGGCGACACTTTTTCTGTTTGTGCTGGTGTTCACCGTTCCCGTTGCCCTCATTGTGGGTGCCCTGTACCTCATTTTGCTGTACCTGGGGTACATTTTTGGCGCGCTCTCGTTAGGGGAATTTCTTCTTCAATTTTTCCGCAAAGAGAGAAACCTCGGTTCGGTGCTGGTCTCGCTGGGGATGGGAGTTGTGCTGGTGGTGTTGCTGGCCCACTTGCCGTTTGTCGGCTGGTTGGTCAAATTGCTGGTGCTCTGGTTTGGTCTGGGAGGAATCTTGGTTTATTTCTGGCAATTGAATCCCTTTAAGGGTGTGCAGAAAGCATGAGTAGTTGGAAGAAAGCCTTACTGATTAGTGGCGCGGTTGGCCTGGGCGGGCTTCTGATTGCTTTTTACCGGTTGCCCGAGATGGGATCGCTGCGGCGCTCCCTGCTGGTTAGCTACAGTTACCTGGTGCCAATCGTGCTGGCTCTGGGAATAGTGGGACGCCTGGCGGGAAGAAAACTAACCGTGTTTTCGCCCTGGCAGCAGTGGGGATTGCGGGGGTTTCTCTACGCGCTGGCTATTTCCATCGGATTTCTGGTGGGACTGGCGGTAGAAACTTTCTTGCGAATTTCTCCGGCGGAAATTGGCGGAAATCTGGCCGCAAATTTCTGGAAAATCTTTCCGGGAATTCTCTCGCTGTTTTTTCCTCAACTCGCCGTGTCTCCCCTGGTCAGCCAACAAGCGGTTCGTTTATTGGTCAGTTTTCTGACCACCTTTTTTTTAATCAGTCTGCTGAGCATGGTTGGAAGCTATGTCGAAGTCCGCTGGCGGGAGCTGCGTCGCCGTCAGGAGGTGGAACGGGCGGAATTAACGGCCCTGCGGGCTCAGATTGAACCCCACTTTCTGTTTAACACCCTGAACACGGTCGCCTCGCTCATTCGGCAGGATCCCTCCCGGGCAGAGCATTTGCT